>DASZJY010000131.1:0-2869 GCA_035947635.1 Acidimicrobiales bacterium
GCGAACGTCGAGGAGGGCGACATCGGGCAGCAGCTCCTCGGCGCGGGCCAGCGCCTCCTTGCCCGTGGCGGAGGCGCCCTTCTTCGCGTCGTCTCTAGGATCGATGCGTGCCCTTCACGACCGTCTCCGGGACCAGGCTCCACTACCTCGACGCCGGGTCGGGCGACCCGCCGCTCCTGCTGCTCCACGCCTTCCCCGTCAGCGCCGGAATGTGGGAGGAGCAGATCGTCGCCCTGGCCCCGCGGTGGCGCGTGGTGGCGCCCGATCTCCCGGGGTTCGGGCAATCACCGGCCTCCCCCGCCGCTGACCCGACGATCGACGCCTGGGGCGACCTGGTGGCCGAGCTGGTGACGAGCCTGGGGCTCGGCTCGGTCGTCGTGGGTGGCCTGTCCATGGGCGGCTACGTCGCCTTCTCGTTGCTCCGCCGCCACCCGTCGCTCGTCGCCGGCCTGGTCCTCGCCGACACGCGGGCGGCGGCTGACACCCCCGAGGTGGCCCAGCGGCGGACCGACCAGCAGCAGAAGATCGCCGAGGGCAAGTTGAACGAGGTGATCGAGGGCATGCTGGGCACCTTGCTCTCGGAGCAGACCCGCACCGAGCGTCCCGAGGTGGTCGACCGCGTCCGGGCCCTGGCGAGCCTCACACCGGGCGACACGGTCGTCGCCGGGCTCGAGGCGATGAAGCACCGCGCCGACGCCACCGGAGAGCTGAGCCTCATCGACGTCCCCGTGCTGGTGCTGGTGGGCGAGCACGACGGCCCCTCGCCGCCGTCGGTCGCCCGGGAGATGGCCGAGGCGGCCAACGCTCGGCTGGAGGTCCTCCCCGGGGCCGGCCACCTCTCCAACCTCGAGGCGCCCGTCGAGTTCAACCGGGCGCTCGAGTCGTTCCTCTCCGGCCTCTAGAGGCGTGGCGCCGACCGCCGCCGACGAGGATTACGTCCGGGAGGCGGTCGGGCAGCTGCTCGCCCACCACGACCCCCGGGCGACAGCGGCCTCGGCGTTCTGGGGGGCGCGCTTCGACGCCGGGCTGGCATGGGTGGGCTTCCCACCGGGGTGCGGCGGGCTCGGGATGCATCCCGGCCTGCAGGTGCTCGTCGACGACCTGCTGGCCGAGGCGGCGGCCCCCGACAACTGGTACCGCAACCCCATAGGCCTGGGTGCGGTCGCCCCTGCCGTCGTCGCTCACGGCACCGAGGCACAGAGGGCACGGTGGCTACGGCCGATCTTCACGGTGGCGGACATGTGGTGCCAGCTGTGGTCGGAGCCAGGCGCCGGCTCCGACCTGGCCGGGCTGGCGTCGACCGCCCGCCGCGACGGAGGCCCCGGCGGCGACTGGTTGGTGAGCGGGCACAAGGTGTTCAGCACGCTCGCCCACGTCGCTCGATGGGGGTTGCTGCTCGTCCGGACCGATCCGGACGGACCGCGCCACCGGGGCCTCACCTGCTTCGCCGTCGACATGCGGTCGGCCGGTGTGGATGTACGCCCCACCCGCCAGATGGATGGCGACGCCGAGTTCGCCGAGGTCGTCCTCGACGGCGTGCGGGTGCCCGACGCCCAACGCATCGGCCCATCGGGCGACGGCTGGGCCGTGGCGGTCACGACCCTCGACCGCGAGCGTCTGGCGCTGGCCGGGCCCCACCGCCAGGGCTCGTGGCCCATCGCCGAGGCGCTGCGGCTGTGGCGGGAGCGACCCGACCGTGACGCCGTCCTGCGTGATCGCCTGGCCGGGGCGTGGATCGACGCCGAGGTCGCCCGCCTCACCGCCATCCGCCTGCGGGCGACGCAGCAACCTGGCGGCCCAGGCCCGGTTGGGGCTGTCGCCAAGCTGCTCGGCGGCGAGGTCGACCAGCGGGTGTGGGAGCTGTGCGTCGACCTCCTCGGCCCGGCCGGGGCGCTCTACGACACGTGGGAGACGGGCACACCAGGGGCGGCCGGGGAGAGCCGGCGCGACGTGCGCCGGGCGTTCCTCCGCTCCCGCGGCCTGACCATCCAGGGAGGGACGGCCGAGGTCCTCCGCAGCCTGCTGGGCGAGCGGGTGCTCGGCCTGCCGCCCGAGCCCCGGGCGGGGCCCTAGGTCGCGAGATGGCTGCGCAGGGCGGTCACATCGGCGTCCGGGAGGTCGTCGGTGCGCTCCCCCGCCGGGACCACCACGACGCTCCCGATCGCCGTCCCCGCGAAGTCGCGTGTGCGCCGCCGCCGGGCGGCCAGCTCGTCAGCCGCCCCGTCCGGTCCCTCGAGGAACTGCAGGTCGATGCGCCGGCGGTCGGGTGCGGTGGTCTCGAGGTAGGCCAGCTGGCGCCCGCCGCCGACCGTCTCCGGCGGGGTGGCCACCCGGGTCACGATCCACCCCACCCGCTGCAGGGCGGCGGCCGAGCGGTCGGGATCGTAGGTCTTGGTGTTCGAGCGGGCGCAGGCGGCGACGAGGACCAAGAGGGCGATGGTTGTGACCGACCGCCTCATCCCCGGGATCCTACGGGTGGGGCGACCAGGCAGGCGCTCGGCCCGTCGCTACCGTTCTGAGCCGTGAGCCGCTCCTCCGAACCTTGCGCGCCAAGTTCGGGAAGGGTGGTCGCCGTCGCCGTCGCCCTCCTCCTCGTGGCCGCCGCCTGCGGGTCGTCCTCGTCGGACGACGCCCCGACCGCGTCACCCTCCACGACCGGCGGACCGGCGGGCACCGCCGGCGCGGTGGCCGCTGCAGACCGGGTGGTGGCGCCCGGCGAGATGCGGACCTTCGCCGTGCCGCGCGGCTCCCGGCCCCACGACGTCGCCCCGTCCGCCGACGGATCGGTGTGGTACACGGCCCAGGGCAGCGGGAAGCTCGGGTCGCTCGACCCGGCGACAGGACGCACGAGCGAGGTCGAGCTCGGGCC
>DASZJY010000132.1:0-2843 GCA_035947635.1 Acidimicrobiales bacterium
GCCGCCGTTGCCGCCTCCGCGCAACCGTGGAGATCGCCGGCGTAGTAGGCAGCCCTCCCCAGCGCCAGGAGAACGCGGCACCGCTCGACGTCGGACAGGGGCGCTGCCGGCAGGGCCAGCGCAGCGCGGTACAGCCGGGCGCCCTCTTCGTGGCCAGGCGCTCCACGGCGTCCTCGGCGGCCCGGATCGCCCAGGAGCGGGCGGTCTCCGCCTCCCCGTAGGGAGCCAACTCGGCCCAGTGCCGGGCGATCTCGGAGAGGTGCTCGGAGAGGTCGCCGGCGAAGTGCGCCTCGATCGCCCGGGCGACCGCCCGGTGGAGGGCGGCCCGTTCCGACGTCGTGAGCGACGCCTCGACCGCCTCCCGGGTCAGGGCGTGGACGAACCGATGGTCGCCGAGGTCGCCGACCGGCTGGACCAACCCGTGGGCGATGGCCTCGTCGACGACCGGAAGGCACTGCTCCACCGGTTGGTCGAGGGCACGAGCGACCAGGGCGAGGGAGAAGTCACGCCCCACGACGGCGGCTACCTGGACGAGCCCACGGCACGGGGCCGAGACCCGATCGAGTCGCGCCGCCACCACGTCGAGCACGGTGCGCGGCGGCCGGTCCGGGCGCCACGTGCCGTCGGCCATGGCCCGGACGACCTCGCGCACGAACAACGGGTTGCCGCCGGTGACGTCGAGCACGGCCCGGGCCTGGCCCTCGCCGGCGGCGTCGACCGCCGTCATCCTCGACAGCTGCTCCCGCACCTCGCTGAGGTCGAATCCGCGCAGGTTGAGACGCTCGACCGCCGACGACCGCAGCAGCTCGGGCAGCACCCGCGGGAGGGCACTCGCCGGTTCGACGTCGCGGAAGGTGGCGAGGACGCGCAGCCGGGTAACGGCGACGTGGTCGCTCAGGTGCCGGAGGACGAGGAGCGACGGCTCGTCCGCCCAGTGCACGTCGTCGAGGATCACGACCAGGCCGCTCGCCGGAGCGGCCCCGCGCACCACCTCGCTCACCTCCTCGAAGACCCCGAACCGGTCCTCCGGTGACTCGACGTCGCCGGTGAGAACGCGGTCGGGATCGGCGCCGAGCGAGCGCAGGACCTGGCGCCATGGCCAGAACCCCGGTGCGCCCTCGGCCTCGACACAGCGACCCCACACGACGCCGGTGCCGCCGGCAAGGGCGATCCCGGAGAGCTCCTGGGCGAGCCGGGTCTTCCCGATGCCGGCCTCGCCGGAGCAGAGGACGAGCCGGCCCCGCCCGCCGCGGGCGGCGGCAAGCCATGCCGCCAGGGCGTCGAGCTCCCGCCTTCGCCCGACGATGCCGTCGACGGCCGCGTGCGAGGGGATCGGCGTCGACGGGGTGGTCACGGCCCCAGCATCTCCGATCGGCGTGGCTCAGCGCGCCGGCCGGCGTCGAATGCTGCACACTCTTGCTCGTGTACCTCGCCTACGTCGACGAGTCGGGGCAGGCCGGTCGCGGCGGCCGCTACACGTTGGCCGTCGTGCTGCTGCGAGCGCCCGACTGGCCGGCCATCCAGGCCCAGGTGATCGACTTCCGGAAGTTCCTGCGGACGAGGTTCGGCATCCGAGTGTCAGCCGAGCTCAAGGCCGACTACCTCCTGCGCGATGGCGGACCGCTGCGCCCCCTCGAGCTCAGCGAGAGCGCCCGCTTCGCCGTCTACCGCCAGCACATGCGGCTCCAGCCCAAGATCGGCCTGCGCACGTTCGCCGTCGTCATTCGCCAACCCCAGGCGTCCCAGCAGGGGGTCACCAACCCGCGGGACGTCGCATGGCAGCTGCTACTGAAGGAGCTCGAACGGTTCACGGTGAAGAACAAGACGGAAGCCGTGCTCGTCCACGAGCAGCAGGGGGCTTCGATGATGCGTCACTTCGCCCGCCGGGCGTACCGCCAGATTTCTGGCACCACGACGAACCGCCCGGCCACGCTCCTGCTGGACGGCATGGTCTCACCGGCGGCGAAGGCGTCCACCTTGTTCCAGATGGCCGACCTCAACGCCCATGCCGCCTACCGCGCCGTCTACCCGCCGCCGGCGTCGTACCGGTTCCCGGTCGTGGTGCCCCAGACGTGGAACGAGCTCGGCGAGGCCCGGCTGACGCCGCTGAGCCAACCCTCCACCGGGCCGAGGGGCATCCTCCTCTGGCCGTGAGGCTTGAAAGGTAGAACCCCCCGGACTTTCCCGGGGGGTAAGGGGGAGCCGAGCGCCCGTGCCGGGGTACCTGAACTCCCATGGAGAGGCTAGTCACCGACGCAGCGAGGATGGCACCGACATGGCCGCGGGAACGGTGTCCGGCGTGACCCTCGCCGTCCGACCGCCGGTGGCGCCGATGTTGGCAACCCTCGCCCGCGAGCTCCCCGAGGGCGACTTCGTCTTCGAGCCCAAGTGGGACGGCTTCCGCTGCCTCGCCTTCCGGGACGGCGACGGGGTCGAGCTCTACTCGCGCAACGACCGGCCCCTGGCTCGGTACTTCCCCGAGCTGGCGGAGTCGCTCCTCGCCCTGGGCGAAGAGCGCTTCGTCCTCGACGGGGAGATCATCGTTCACGGTCCCGACGGCGTCGACTTCGGCGCGCTCATGCTGCGGCTGCACCCGTCGCCCTCGCGCGTGGCCCGGCTGCGGACGGAGACCCCCGCCTCGTTCGTGGCCTTCGACGTTCTCGCCGTAGGCGACACCGACCTGCGGGAGGCTCCCCTCGCCGAACGGCGGGCGTCGTTGACCGATCTGCTCGTCAAGGCCCCCTCATCGATCGTGCTCACGCCGGTGACCGGCGATCGCGACGTGGCCTCACGGTGGCTCGAGCGGTCCGGCGGTGGCGGGATCGACGGGGTGGTGGCCAAGG
>DASZJY010000133.1:0-12300 GCA_035947635.1 Acidimicrobiales bacterium
CCTGCAGGGCAGGGCAGAGAAACTCGTAGAGGTAGTCTCCCGAGTGCAAGCCGCCCCTGCGCAGCAGGTCAACCGCGCCCGAGACCGGCCCCAGGACGCGGCCGGGCGACCGCCACTCGAGAAACCTCGAGTTGTCGACGCGCAGCGACACATCGAGCAGCTCGCTCAGGTCGCGCCCGGCCTTCTGGTAGGCGGCGACCCCGGCGGCAATGATGGCGCCGCCGCTGGTGCCGGCCACCCGCGGGAAGGTGTAACCGACCTCGGCCAGGACGGTCACCGCGCCGAGCAGGGCGATGTTCTTCACGCCGCCGCCCTCGAGCACCAGATCAACCTTCTTCACTCGCTCAGGCAAGGGAGTTTCCGTTCTGGCTCGAGGCGCACAACCAGGTTCGAAGGATACGGGTCTGCCGCGCCTCCGGGCCGCCCCGGCCCGGCGTCTCCGCGTGAAGGCGGTGTCGTAGAGCGGTTCGTCCCCCGATCGTTCCGATCCGGCGTATCGAAACGGGCAAGCCTGACCGACGCCGGGGCCGGGGCCGCGAGCCCAGCAGGACTCGAGAGCGGGCAGTAGGAGCGGGTTATCCAGCCAGCAACCCTCGCGGGCGCTCAGCCGTCCGGCGGGATGAGAACTCCGACGGCTGCGACCGCCTCGCGCACGGGCGTCTCCCCGCCGATCACCTCGAACGTCCGCCGTGCCGTACTCCGCTCATGGAGCACGTCGGCCAGCACCTCGGCGACGTCGTCACGAGTGATCTCACCTCGTGGGACATGGCGCTCGATGCGCACCTTTCCGGTGCCGTTCTCGTCGGTGAGCGAACCGGGACGCACGATGGTGTGGTCGAGCCCGGCGGCGCGCAGGTCGGCGTCGGCGCCGGCCTTCGCCCGGAGGTAGACGGCGAAGACATCGTCTCCGTCGGGCGGGTCGTCAGTTCCTACCGCGCTGATCATCACGTAGCGGCGAATCCCGGCGCGCAGGGCGGCGTCGACGAGGCGCTTGGCGGCGCCGTAGTCGACAGTGAGCTTGCGGCCAGCGCCGCTGCCCGGCCCCGCACCGGCGGCGAAGACGATGGCGTCGGCCCCCGAGACGGCCGCGTCGATGTCATCGTCGCCAGCCGTCTCCAGGTCGCAGACGATCGGGATCGCGCCATCGGCCAGCAGGTCGTCGCGATGGGCCGGGTTGCGGATGATGCCCCGTACCCGGTCACCACGGGCGACAAGGAGGCGCGTCAGGCGACGAGCGATCTTGCCGTGCCCGCCGGCGACAGCCACCTCCATCCCTGGAAGCTATCCGGCGGGCCCTCCGGTGGCGCCCCCGCATACGGTCAGTCGGGCGCCGTGTAGTCCCAATCGACGTGCACGGGGTGCTCGGTGACCAGGTCGAGCTCGCTTCGAGGCGGGTTGAGGGCGCCGTCCAACGGGCGCCCTGGCGCTGCAACCGGCGTTGCGCGACATGAGTTCGGTATCGGCAGTCGCCGCGAGCTGGTCGCCCCGGTGCTCCGCCAGACGGCCTGACGACGTGGCCTCGGGCGCCCCGAGACCGGCGCCGCGTAATGTCGGAAGCCGGTAGCAGAAGGAGGGGCCATGACTGACGACGCCGCCGCCTACCGTCGAGTCCCCGAGGAGATGATCAACGAGCGGAAGCTTGAGCTCATCGAGGAGCTGTTCGCCGAGGACTACGTCGAGCACGCCTTCGAGGGCGCGCCCGAGTTCCCCCACACCCGGGAGGGGGTGCGCATGTTCTTCGAGCACCTCCTCTCCGCCTTTCCGGACTTCCGCTTCGAGGTCGTCCAGCAGCATCAGGACGGCGACATGCACATCGGCTGGGTCCGCGGCACCGGCACCATGAAGGGCGACTTCATGGGAATGCCGGCATCAGGCCAGACCGCTACCTGGGACGAAGTCCACTTCGGTCGGGTGGTCAACGGGAGGATTCAGGAGCACTGGGCGGTGATCGACCAGTTGTCCATGCTGCGCCAGCTGGGCTTCATTCCCGAACCGGGGGGCGGCTGACTCCGTCTTTCGGCGTTCAGGTGTCGGTCGCGACGGGGCGGATCTCGACACAGATCATCACATGGGGCGAACGCGAACCGCACACCAGGGCGCCCGACCGGCCGGTGTCCACCAAGGTCGAGGCCCGACGAGCTATCCGATGCCTTCCACGAAGCCCGCCAGCTGGCGGAGGTTGCGGCACTCGAAGACACCGTCGCAGTGCACGGCGTACTCGGTGATGACGGAGTCGCCAGTATCCCAGTAGGACCGGGGCTCGGGATTGAGCCACCACACGTGGCGGGCCCGACGGCTCACCTCCCCGAGGGCCCAACCCCCAGCGGCGTGGTAGTTGTTGCGGGCGTCGCCGAGAACGACGACCGTCGTGCGTCCGGTGATCTCGCCGCCCCACCGGCGCCAGAAGTCGGCGAAGGCGTGGCCGTAGTCGGAGTGGCCCTGGGCCCCCACCACGTCGGCCTCGGTGTGCACCCGCTGCACGGCCTCGGCAAGGTCGTCCGCCCCCTCGAACAGGCGGGTGACCTCGTCGATGCCGTCGACGAACACGAACGAGCGTACCCGGGAGAACTGGCCGGACAGGGCGTGCACGAACTGGAGGGTGAAGCGGGCGAAGGCGGCTACCGACCCCGACACGTCGGCCACCACCACGATCTCCGGCTTGGACGGGCGGCGGTGGCGGAAGCGGGGCTCGGCAGGCACGCCCCCGTACGACAGCGAATGACGCACGGTGGAGCGGAAGTCCAGCGGGCCGCGGCGACGGTGCCGGCGCCGGCGGGCCAGGCGGACGGCGAGACGGCGGGCCAGCGGCTGCAGCGCCCGCCGAAGGGCGGCCAGCTCCTCGCCTGTGGCGTGCATGAAGTCGACGTCCTCGGGGAGGGCCCGCCGCACCGAGCGGACCACGGCTTCGGCGCCCCGCTCGGCCACGAGCCGGCGGCGGACCTCGGCCTCGACCTCGGCGCGCAGGCGCTCGAGGTTGGCCCGGTGGTCGTCCTGACGGAGGCGCCGCTCGAGGCGACCGAAGGAGGCGTCGTCCGTGTCGATGTCGCGCGCGCCGCCGACGAGCCGGACAAGGGCTCCCTCGGCGTCGAGGTGCCGCAGTGTCCGGTGCAGGTGGTAGGCGGTACCTAGCAGGCGTCCGGGCGCCATGCCGGCGTAGCGCGTGACGGCCAGCCCGGCGAGGGTGCGCAGGAGCGCTTCGTCTCCGGTGTCGAGGGCCTGCTCCAGCAGGGCGCTCACGTCGGCGTCGTCCAGGTCGGCGTCGTCCAGATCGGCGGGTTCATTGTCGTCACCCTCCACCGACGGCAGCGGCCGGTCGGCGGGCAACCCCGGGGCCGCGAACCACACGTCGAAGACGGTGTCGAACGTCGGGCGGTGCTCGGCCCGCTTGACCACGGTGGCGGCCAGCGCCTCCCGGAAGGCAGGCCGGTCGACGAGCTCGACGTGGCGCACGGCGTCGAGGGCGTCGAGCGACTCGGTGAGGGAGACGGGCAGGCCGGCGACCCGTAGCTCGTCGAGGAAGCCCTGGAGGGCGGCCAGCAAGATTCGCCCGCGCCTGCTCAGCCGGCGGCAGCCGCTCGCAACTCCCGGGCGGCCTTGTCGATGTCGGAGCGGTGCTTGAGGAGCACGTGCAGGGTGGTGGCAGCCGTCTCGGCGTCGAGCACGTCGGTACCGAACAGCACGAGGGTGCGAGCCCAGTCGAGCGTCTCCGACACCGACGGGGGCTTGGCCAGCTCGAGCTGGCGGATGGTGCGGACGACCCGCGCGATCTGTCCGGCGAGGTGCTCGGCGATCCCGGGCACGCGCGCCAGCACGATCTCTCGCTCGCGCTCGGGGTCGGGGTAGTCGAGGTGCAGGTACAGGCAGCGGCGCTTGAGCGCCTCGGAGAGGTCACGGGTGTTGTTGGAGGTGAGGAAGACCAGCGGGATGCGGGCCGCCCGCACGGTGCCCAGCTCGGGCACCGACACCTGCCAGTCGGACAGCACCTCGAGCAGAAGGGCCTCGGTCTCGACCTCGACCCGGTCCACTTCGTCGACGAGGAGCACGGTTGGCTCTTCGCTGCGGATGGCCTCCAGCAGGGGACGGGTGAGCAGGAACGGCTCGCTGAAGATGTCGCCCTCCAGCTCGTTCCACACCGGGCCTGAGCCCCCGCCATCCTCGATGGCCTGGGCCTGGATGCGCAGCAGCTGCTTGCGGTAGTTCCACTCGTAGAGGGCCTTGGCCTCGTCGAGGCCCTCGTAGCACTGGAGGCGGATGAGCCAGCTACCCGACATCGTCGCCACCGACTTGGCCAGCTCGGTCTTGCCCGTGCCCGCCGGGCCCTCCACCAGCACGGGCTTGTCGAGGCGGTCGGCGAGGAAGACGACGCCCGCGCTGGCGTCGTCGGCGAGGTAGTCGACCGAACGCAGTCCCTCCCGGACAGCGTCGATCGACGCGAAGCGCTCCCCCACCGCTAGGTCCTGACCTGGCCGTCTCCGAAGACGACGTACTTCTCGGTGGTGAGCTGGCGCAAGCCGAGCGGGCCCCGGGCGTGCAGCTTCTGGGCGCCGATGCCGATCTCGGCGCCGAACCCGAACTGCTCCCCGTCGGTGAAGCGGGTGGACGCGTTGACCACCACGGCGGCAGCGTCGACCTCGCGGGCGAAGCGCCGGGCGGCCGAGAGGTCGCGGGTGCAGATGGCCTCGGTGTGGCCTGTCCCGAAGCGGTTGACGTGGGCGATGGCGGCGTCGAGGGAGCCGGCCACGGCCACCGACATCTTGAGGTCGAGGAACTCGCGGCCGAAGTCCTCGTCGGTGGCCGGCGCCATGGAGGGCACGAGGGCGCAGGCTCGCTGGTCGCCGACCAGCTCGACGCCGTCGAGGGCGGCGGCCAGCCGGGGGAGGAAGGCCTCCGCCACCGACTCGTGCACGACCAGCGACTCGGCGGCGTTGCACACCGACGGCCGCTGGGTCTTGGCGTTGACGACGATGTCCAGGGCCTCGTCGAGGTCGGCCGTGGCGTCGACGTAGACGTGGCAGTTGCCGTCGCCGTCGAGGACGTAGGGGACGGTGGCATTGGCGAGGACGGACGCGATCAGCGACGGGCCTCCCCGGGGGATCAGGCAGTCGATGGAGTCGCGCAGGCGCATGAACTCGACGGCCGCCTCATGGGACGTGTCCTCGACCAGGACGAGCACGTCCTCGGGCAGGCCGGCCTTGGCCACGCCTTGGCGGAGGACGGCGGCGATGGCCTGGTTGGACGTGAGGGCAGCGGAGGACCCGCGGAGGAAGGCGGCGTTGCCGGACTTGAGGCAGAGACCGAAGGCATCGCTGGTGACGTTGGGGCGGTTCTCGTAGATGATCGCCACCACCCCCAGCGGCACCCTGATCTTCTCGATGGTCAGGCCGTTCGGCCGGGTCCAGCCCTCGGTGACCTCGCCCACGGGGTCGGGCAGGGCCGCCACCTGCGTCAGCCCGTCGGCCATGCCCTCGATGCGCCCGAGAGTGAGTCGCAGGCGGTCGACGACCGTGGCCGTCGTGCCCGCCGCCTCGGCCCGGACCACGTCGGCGGCGTTGGCCTCGAGGATGGCGGGCGCGTGCTGCACGAGCAGGTCGGCCGCCGCCGCGAGGGCGGCGTCCTTCGTCGCGGTGGAGGCGTTGGCGAGGACGTGCGAAGCGGCCTTCGCCCGTGCCCCCAGGTCGGCCATGGGAGCGGTGGTCACGCGAGAGAGGCTACCGAGGTAGGTGCCCGTTGACGGTTGAGATCCTGACCGGGGCGCTGGTAGCGGAGGAGGACGACTCCGTTCCCGAAGGTCTTCGTCGCGACGAGCCGAAGCTCGAACCTGGCGTCCGATGCCTGGAAGAGCGGCTTGCCCTGTCCGATGACGATCGGGTGGACGTAGAGCCTGTACTCGTCGACCAGGTCGTGCCGCATGAAGGTGGCGGCGAGATCGGCTCCTCCCAGTGCCAGGTCACCTCCCTCCTGCGCCTTGAGCTCGTTGATCTCCTCCGCGACGACGTCCCGCACCACGATGGTGTTCCAGTCGGCCCGTTCGCGCGTCTTGGAGAAGACGATCTTGGGCATGTCCCGCCAGATGCGGGCGAACTCGACCATGGGAGCGGTGCTCGCTGGGTCGGTGTCGGCCGTCGGCCAGAACCCCGCCATCAACTCGTAGGTGACGCGTCCGTGCAGGAACGCGCCCATGGCGGCCAGCTGCTCGTTGAAGTGCCGGTGCAGCTCGTCGTCGACCATGTGCCAGCCGAGGTCACCGTCCGGTCCCTCGATGAAGCCGTCGAGTGACACCGACATCATCAAGACGACCTTCCTCACCGCCGGTCCGTCTCCCGGCTGAACCGACGGACGTCGTCGAGCTGCTCCCGCAGCCACTTGGCGATGTCGTTCTCGCGGACGACGGCGCCACAGGCTTCCATCCGGTCCCGACGGTCCTGAGCGTCCATGGTGAGGGCGCCGAACAGGGCGTCGGCCTGCTGCTGGATGTCGAACGGGTGGAGGGTGATCGCGAACTTCCCCAGCTCTTCGAACGCACCAGTGTTCTCGGACAGGGCCAAGACGCCGTCGCGCTCGTTCACGAGGACGGACTCCTTGGCCACCAGGTTCATCCCGTCGAAGACGGCGTTGACGACGAGGACGTCGAACAGCTTGTAGGCGGCGACCACCTGGTCGAAGTCGCCCTCCATGTCCAGGTCGATCAGCTGCCAGTCGTCTGTACCGTGCTTGAGGTTGATGTCGGCCACCAACCTGCGGACCTTCTCCAGGTACACGGCGTACTGCTCGACGTCCTCCCGGCTGGGCTGCAGCAGGGCCAGGAACGTCACCCGTTCGGCGAGCTCCGGATGGTCGTCGAGCATGGTGTCGTAGGCACGGAAGCCCCGCAGGATGTTCTTGCTGAGGTCGGCCCGGTCGACGCGCAGGATCAGGTGCTCACGCCGCTTCTCGGCCAGACGGCGCTCGTGGTCGGCGACCGTCTCCGACGCCGCCTTGGCCTCCAGGTCCTCGGGGTTGACCGAGATGGGGTGCCAGCGGGTGACGACCGTGCGGCCCCCGACGTCGACCGTGTGACGGTCGAGGTCGACCCGCAGGTCGAGAAGCTCCTGGCAGGTGAGGAGAAAGTTGCGCGCCGAACGCCGCGTGTGGAAGGCGACGACGTCGTTCCCGAGGAGGCCATTGAAGAGCGCCTCCCGCATTCCCGGCGGCAGGATCCGCCAGGCGTCGGGGTGGGGCCAGGGAATGTGGACGAAATGGTGCAGGAACGCCTCCGGGCACCGCTCACGCACCCGTTCGGCCACCAGGTAGAAGTGGTAGTCCTGCAACAACACGGTGGCCCGGCCACCGAGGGCCTCGACCTCCTCGGCCACGGCGTCGGCGAACTGGGCGTTCACGGGCACGTAGCCGTTGTCGAAGGCGTCGATCTCGCGGCGCGTGATGTCGGGCTCGTCGCTCAGGTCCCACAGGTAGTGCTGGATGAACCAGAGCAGCGGGTTCGAGATGACCGCGTAGAACTTGTGCTGGGCCTCGGAGTCCAGTTCCAGCATGCGGATGCGCAGCCCTGGCCCGTCGCCTTCTTCCAGGTCGAAGGCGCGGCCGTCGTGCTCGCGGGCAACCTCGACGTCCTCTTCGCTCAGGGCCCCGCACACCCACACCGCCCCCTCGACGTGGGAGGCCAGGCCCGCGAGCGCCGTCACCAGCCCACCGTGGCCCCGCTCCGCCTTGCGTTCTCCGTCGGTCCGGGTGTGCTCCACCGGACCCCGGTTGGAGACGAGGACGAGCGGGTCCCTCGTCGCCTCGTCTGCGATGTCCTCGCCGACCTCCGATCCCACCAGAGTGCGCGCCTGCTCAGGCGTCTTCGGCGGACTGTCGTGCCTGGATGAGGTGGTACAGCAGAATCAGCTGCGTGAGGGCGAGAGGCTCGTCCCGCTCGTCGTCGTCGTCATTGAGCTTCCCGAGCGCCTCGGGTAGGGGCGCGTCCACGCCGAGCTCGTCCCAGATGGCCTGTTCGACCTTCTTGGTGATGTCCGGGTCGGCGTAGGAGTGGATGTGCACGGCGTCGACGGGCTTGCCGTCGTCGTCACGGGTCAGCTTGAGATGGATTGCCTCGCGCGTGTCGTCGCCCAGGATCGACGGCAGGTCGGGGTGGCTGATCGTCGGCCGCAGCAGCAGCGTGGCACTGAGGGGGTCGTCGGCCGTCTCGTCCCGCTCCTCGATGGGGGCGAACCGGATGACGATGTCGGCGTTGGCCCGCTGTGGACGGATGAACTCTTCGGACTCCGGCTCCCGCTTCTTCAGGTCCTCACGGACCTCGTCCTCCGTATAGCCCCGCTTGCTCGTGTCCCGCTTCAGCTTCCAGGCGATGCGAATCTCCTCGGGCGGGTCGAGGTACACGGCGATGTCGAAGGCGGCGCGCGACTTCTTGGTATGGAGGGGGAGCAGCCCCTCGACGATGACGAACTCACGGGCCTCGACGTACTCGGGACGCTCCAGCTTGCCCGTGTCGTGGTTGTAGATGGGCTTCAGGATCGGCCGGCCGGCGGCCAGGTGCTCCAGGTGCTGCTCCATGATGTCGATGTAGTTGCACTCGGGGTGGAGCGGCGTGAACGGGAGCTCCTTGCGCTCCTCCCGGTCGTAGCGGTGATAGTCGTCGGCCCCGACAGAGGTGATGCGGTCGCGGCCCAGAGCCTCGACGAGGCCCTTGGTGACCGTCGTCTTCCCGGTACCGCTGTCTCCGGCGATGGCCATGAGGACGGGCCGGGCGCCGCCGCCGTAGTCACCCTCGCTCCCGCCTTCCCGGTCGATGTTCACCTGCTTGTCCGTCATGCCCGCACCTCCGATTCGGGGGTCAGCTTGAGATCTTCTCGCCCTTGCCGATGACCACGATCCCGTTGTCGGACACGGTGAATCGTTCGCGGTCCGCCTCCGGGTCGACGCCTATGGTCGCGCCGGGCGGCACTTCCACGTTCTTGTCGATGATCGCGTTCCGCACGACCGCCCCGCGCCCGACCACGACCTTGTGCATGAGCACCGACCGCTCCACGCAGGCACCGGACTCGACGACGACGCCCGGCGAGATGACCGACTCGTCGACCATGGCGCTCAGCACGGCCGCACCCGAGCACACCAACGAGTTCAGGACCCGTCCCGTCCCCTCGACTCCCTCGAACACGAACCTGGCCGGCGGCAGGCTCGGAGCCGACGTGAAGATCGGCCATGCCTCGTTGTCGAGGTTGAAGGGCGGCTCGGCCGCCACGAGGTCCATGTGTGAGTCGTAGTAGGTGTCGAGGGTGCCCACGTCACGCCAGTAGGCATGCTCCCGCTCGGTCTCGCCGGGCACCCGGTTGTCAGTGAAGTCGTAGAAGTGCGCCACGCCTTCGTCCACCAGCGTGGGGATGATGTCGCCACCGACGTCGTGCTCGGAGTCCTCGTCGGCGGTGTCGGCGCGCACGGCGTCGGCCAGCGTCCGGCCCGAGAACACGTAGTTGCCCATGGAGGCGAGTACCTGGTCGGGGTCGTCGGGCAGCCCGGTGGGATCGGACGGCTTCTCCTTGAAGCTGCGAATGGCCGTGCCGTCACCCGGCTCGATGACGCCGGAAGCGCTGGCCTGGTCGATCGGCACTCGGACCCCGGCCACCGTCACTCCTGCACCCGAGTCGATGTGCTGCTGGACCATCTGGCGGGGATCCATCCGGTAGACGTGGTCGGCGCCGAAGACGCAGATGTAGTCAGGCCGCTCCTGCTCGATCAGCTCGAGGCTCTGGTAGATCGCGTCGGCCGAGCCGGAGAACCACTCGGGGCCGCGGCGCATCTGGGCGGGCACTGGGCTGACGTAGGCGTTCAGCGGGGTGGACAGGCGCCACGTCCGGGAGATGTGCAGGTTCAGGCTGTTGCTCTTGTACTGGGTGAGGACGAGGATCTTGAGGTACCCGCCGTTGGCCAGGTTGGAGAGGACGAAGTCGATGAGGCGGTAGTGACCGGCGAACGGAACCGCCGGTTTGGCCCGGTCGGCGGTGAGGGGAGCCAGCCGCTTGCCCTCGCCACCGGCGAGCACCAGCGACAGCACGCGAGGGTCCTCCCGCCGCGGTGCGGTCTCGGCCATGCCGTGTCCCTACCCGTAATTCCGGTCGCATCACGGCGGATCGCCCGTTTCCTGAAGTCCTGCCCCCGGGGCAGCATGGGCGTGTGAAGCGCTTTGCGGTGACGGGCATCGTCTCAGCGTTCCTGCTGGCGACGGCCTGCGTCGGGGGCGGGGAAGATTCCGACCCACCTACGACCGGAACGGGCGCCCCGACCAGCGCTGTAGAGAACGACGAAGCGGGGGCAGCGTTCATCGCCGCATGGAGCCGTGGCGACTCGGAGGAGATGCGACGGGTCGCCGACGGAGCCGTTGTCGAGACCGCCCTCCGCTTCGGCCACGCCGGGGGGTCACCCGAGTGCTCGGCGCAGCGGTCGGGGCAGTATCAGTGCATCGTCGAGGTGTCCGCTGGCAAGCGCATGTACATCCTTGTCGGCGAACCCGGCGATCGGACCGGCCGAGTCTGGTGGGTTTCCGAGTACCACCCGGATTCGTGACCGTGGCGAGGTGGCACGGGTCGCATCAGCGGCTCACCACCTCCAGGTGTCGGCAAGGTCCTGTCGGATCGTGGCGGCGTACCCCTCGAGGGCGCCCAGCCGCTCTTCGGAGCTCAGCTTCATCTCCGAGGAACGCACACACCACACGGGTACCCCGTCGCCTCGCCGAGCCTTGATGACGGCGAACACCGACTCGATCAGGTACCTGTCATCGACGCCCATCGTCTCCAGGCCGGCCAGCAGCTCGCTGAACGGAATGGGTGACGACGGCCCGGTGGTCGGCGCAGGCGATTGGGCGCTGGTGCCTTTCCAGGCCCTGGTCAGCTTCTGGCGCATGGACGTGGTGAGCCCGTCGAGGACCCCCAGCAGCTCCTCCCGCGGCAATGGGGAGCCGCCGGTGCGCACCGACCACGCCGCGCTCCCGTCCTCGGCGCGGACCTTGAGGAGCGCGAATACGGACTCGACGCGCAACCCTTCGCCGATTGTCGTGGTGCCGTAGCCGGCCAGCAGCTCACTGAACGGCGTGGGCTCCTCAGCCATCGAACCGGTCCTGCACGGCTCTCACGGCCGAGGAACGTACTCCTTCGCCCCGGGGCGTCAAGGACGCCGTCATCGAGGTCAGCGACCCCCGGCCACGTCGAGCAGCGCTCCCGTGGCGTAGGACGCCTCGTCCGAGCAGAGCCAGACGATTGCCTGGGCCACCTCGTCGGGCATGCCGGCGCGGCCCATCGAAATGGCGTCCTCGAGGCGCTCGATGCGGTCGGGCTGCGCCTGAGGCGTGGATGTCCGTGTCGACGATTCCCGGTCGCACCGCCTTGACGCGAATTCCCTCGCCGGCGAGCTCCTTCGAAAGCGCCACGGTCATCGCGTCGATCGCCGCCTTCGACGCGGCGTCGTCCCACGTACTCGCCGGGGCTGCCGAGACGTGAGGCCATCGACGAGATGTTGACGATCGCTCCGCCCCCATGGTGGAGTGGGCACTCGTCTGATGGCTTCACGGGCGCAGGTGAACGCCCCGCGACGTTCGCTGAACATCTGCCGGATGCGGTCGACCTCCATCTCGTCGCCACGGCTCCGGGGGGCGAGTAGCGCCGCACCGCGCGCGGACTAGTCGGGGGTTTCGTCCGGCGGCGGGACCAACGCCTCCACCAAGGCGCCTTTGTGGCTGGGGGTGACGAGGATCGACCGTACGCGCACGCCCCAGGGGGTCGGCTCGGGACCGGGCAGGAGGGCGCTGGTCGTCACGCCGGTGGCGATGAACGCGCATTCCGAGCTGCCGACCAGGTCGTCGAGCTCGAGCACCCGCTCGAGATCGATCCCCTCCTTCTCCATCTCCGACCGCTCGTCGTCGCTCTGGGGGGCGGGACGGGCCAGCATGTCGCCGCCCAGCAGCCGGGTCGCGCAGGCGGTGATGACGCCTTCCGGCGCGCCGCCGATGCCCATGGCCACGTCCGCCTTGCCGTGGGGCACCAGAACACGCAGCGACCCCATGACGTCGCCGTCGGGGATGGCGATCACCGCGCAACCGAGCTTGCGAACGCGCTCGATGAGGTCCTCGTGACGTGGTTTCTCCAGGACGACGACAGTGAGCTCCTGGACCTTCTTGCCGAGAGCCTTTGCTACGGCCTCCAGGTTCTCTTCGGCGGAGGCGTCGAGGCCGATGACACCGGCGGCCCCCGAGCCCACCACCAGCTTGTCCATGTAGAACGCGGCCTTGGTGCCCCACAGCGCTCCCGGTGGTGC
>DASZJY010000134.1:0-4748 GCA_035947635.1 Acidimicrobiales bacterium
GTCCCCGGCTTCGGACCCGGCGTCGTCGAGGTGACAACCCCCCGGCCGCGGTACCGCCGCACTCCGGCCGGGCGTGTCCATCGGTCGAGGCTCCTGCCGGCGGACCACCTCACGGTGGTCCAGGGCATCGTCACCACCCGCGTGGCCCGGACCCTGGTCGACCTGGCGGGGACCCTCCCGCCGGGCCGGACGGAGCGGGCGGTCGAGAACTGCCTGAGCAGCGGTGCGGTGACCATCGACGCCCTCCGCCGTGTGACCGACGAGCTGGCGGCTCGCGGCCGGACGGGCATCGCCCTCGTGCCGGAGCTCCTCGGCGAGCGGTCCGACGGCTTCGTCGCCCCAGCGAGCGAGCTCGAGGCCCGCTTCCTGCGGATCATCCGCCGGGCCGGCCTGCCCGAGCCCGCCCGCCAGCTCGACGTCGGCGACGGCGAGTGGATCGGTCGGGTGGACTTCGCCTACCCGGGCTCCGGCGTGCTCATCGAGCTCGACGGCCGCCGCTACCACTCGGCCAAGCTCGACCTGGAATCAGACCTGTTGCGCGACAACCGTCTCGTCGCTGCCGGCTGGCGGGTCCTGCGAGTCACCTGGGACCAGCTGCACCGCCGTCCCGACGAGGTCGTGAGCCTCATCCACGGGGTCCTCTCTCGTTCCGGGCGCGCTGAAGGTCACTCAGCGACCCGAAGCGCGCCCAGAACCGACGAGCGCCTCCCACAGGGCGTCGACCCGGCGGCGGAGGTCCTCGAGGGTGCCGTCGTTGGTGACGACGTGGTCGGCGCGGGCCAGGCGGGTCGACCGGTCAGCCTGGGCGGCCAGCCTCCGCCGCACGTCGTCCTCGGCCATCCCCCGGCGCTCCATCAGCCGGCGGACGGCGACGTCCTCGGGAGTGTCGACGACCACCACCCGGTCGGCGCCGTCCCATCCCACCTCGACGAGCAGGGGGATGACCACGACCACCACATGGTCGGTTGCCCCCTCCGCCGCCAACCGGCGGTCGATGGCGTCCAGCACCACCGGATGGACGAGGGCCTCGAGGTCGGCCAGGGCGTCGGGGTCGGCGAAGACCAGGTCGGCCAGGGCCCGGCGGTCGATCGAGCCGCCGCCGTCGACGATCGCAGGGCCGAAGCGCTCGATGACGGGCCCGTAGGCCGCGCCACCGGGACCGATCGCCTCGTGGGCGAGGGCGTCGGCGTCCACCACCACCGCTCCCCGCTCGGCCAAAAGGCTCGCCACCGAGGATTTTCCTGAACCCATCCCCCCGGTCAAGCCGATGACCATCACGTGAGGCGAACATACCATCGCGTTTCCGGCGTCGATCCCAGGCTGTTCTCGGTCCAGACAGAGGAGCGCCTGCGGGCGGCGGTGAAGGTCAACCGCCGGGCCCGGCGGTTCTTGGAGGAGCAGGCGGAGGGATGGCCGCCCAACTCCCCCGCGTCGATCAACGCCTGGCTGCTGCTCGTCACCACCAAGCCACCGACGTGGCAGGACCCGCTGGTGCCGTGGGCCGACCGCCCGCCCACCCTCGGACAGGCCCACGAAGGCTTCTACTACCCCGACCCCCTGGGCTTCTGGTCGGAGATCCGGCGGTGGACGCTCGAGCTGTTCCGGCTGCAAGACCCCTCCTGGAGCCAGCCCGAGGCCCTGTCGCTGACAACGCTGCTCCACCTCGGCGGCGTACCCGAGCGCCTCGAGCACGCCATGAGCCTGTCGTCGCCCCAGATGATCCTGTTCCTCGACGAGCCCTCGTGGGAGATCTCCGGACTCCAGGTCCGCCAGGTCCACCACCACATCGCCGACCCCCACCGCCCCGGGCAGTTCTACGAGGGCTTCTGGGGCCACACCCCCGACGGGCGGGTGGTCGGGAAGTCCCCCCAACACCCCACCACCCACAACCTCTACCGGGCCGAGGACATGCTGGGTTTCCTGCACTCCGCCCCCGCTCCGGGGCTTCCGTCGGCCCAGGCCGGTTAGCCGTCGATCTCGATCTGGACTGCCTGGCGGGACCCCAGGAGCGGCTTCAACAGCTCGTCGATCAGCCGGCGGTGGGCGGGGTGCTGGGCGTAGCGCCGGTAGGCGTCGACGTCGGCGAAGTCGGCCGCCAACGCGTAGTCCGGGTGGTCGTCGGCGAGGCCCAGATCGGGCCCGAAGGTGTAGGCGAGGATCTCGGGGATCTGCCCGGGGAGGGCGGCCAGGCCGTCGGCGAGGGCCTGCACCGCCTCTCCCGTGGCCTCCGGCTTCCATGTGAAGACGACGATGTGCCGGACCACCGGCCGTACCGTACCGCCGTCCCCGCGCCCGGTCCCTCTGCCTCCTGGTGAGCTGCGCCCGGCCCTGCACCGGTCACTCCCAGCGGCAGAGCCCGCCGATGAAGTCGCGCACGAGCCCCGGCCACGCTCGGATGCCGGCCAGGTCCGAGGCCACGTGCACTTCACTGAGGACCAGGAGCTCGGCCAGCGACTCGGCCACTGATACCGGATGGGCGGCGTCGTCGGCCCACGCCAGGATCAGCGTCGGCACCACGATCGTGCGCACCTCCTCGCGGCTCGGCAGGTCGGAGGCGGCCGCGCCCCGCAGGATGGCCGGCACCGCCTTCTCCTCCATGGTCATCAGATGGCGGAGGGAGACGTCGCGCGCGTCGGGAAGCTCCTCGGCGAAGATCCGGGGTTGCGGCTCCCGGCGCAGGGCGTCGGCCCACGCGGGCAGCCCTCCGCGCTCGACCAGCTGGGCCTCCTCCTCCAGCCGGCTGACGTCGGCCGCCCGCTCCTCCCACGCCCGCGGCGGCACGGCCAGCACCAGGCCCTGCACCCGCCGGGGCGCCCGAAGGGCGGTCCACAGGGCCACGGCGCCGCCCATGGCCACCCCTCCGGGGACGAACGGCCCCTCACCGGCGGCGCGCAGCATGTCGTCGACCATGGCCGGCCACCGGAAAGCCTTGTCGTAGAACTGCATGGCCTCGCTGCGGCCGTGGCCGCGGGCGTCGTAGCGGACGACACGGGCGACCGGGTCGACGACCGACCAGTCGAAGAGGCCCAGCTCGTCCTCGCAGTCGCAGGAGCTGGCCAGGTCGTGGGCCCAGACGAGGGTGCAGCGGCTCACCGCTGGTGTTGATAGACGACGCTTCGTCGGAGCGGCAAGAGGGGCGCCGGACACCTAGATGCCCCCGACATCGAGTGGTCCGGGTGCGGAAGACTCGCCATTCCGCCATTCCGCGCGACTTTCGTCACCCAATTCGGGGGACCAGCCCCGGAGCCCCGACCGGGCGGGAACGGGGCTCCGGGTGGCCGGCGGGCGCGGCCGGGGGATGCGCGCCCGTCGAGGGAGGGCGTCAGCCGACGAGGCCGGGGACGCCGCAGGCGGTGGGGTCGAAGGCGTCCCTGAGGGCGGCGACGTCGGCGATGCCGAGGGCGATCCCGAGGGAGGCGAACTCCTGCCCGAGGGCCCGTATCTTGAGCTGGTCGAGGATCGGGACCGAGGCGTTCAGGACGGCCTGGGCGACCGTGGCGGCGCTGACGGTCACGGGAAGCAAGCCGCCCACGTTGAGGGTCACGTTCCCGGTCGTCGTAGTCGTCATGTGCATGTTGACGGGCGAGCCCGGCGTCGTCTTGGACGCCGCCGGCGGAGAGAACTCGCCGGGCCAGGCGAACGAGAGGGAGGTCGGCGGGGCGTCGGCGCCGGTGGCATTGCCCTGGACATTGACGGTTCCCGCCAGCAGGCCCGTGCTGATCACGCGGAGAGTGACGTTCGTCCCGACCGACGTGGCGGCCGACGACGTGTCCACGCCCACGGTGATGCCCTGGCCGGGCCCGCTGCAGACGATGTCGGCCATCGTCCCGACAGCCTCGCCGGAGACCACCTTGACCGGCATCTCGCCCGTCGCCTTGAGCACGCCCCCGAGAAGACCGGTGAGCGGCACGTCGAGGATCGGGCGGAAGGTGACCTCCACCTGGGAGGTCGTCACGCTGCCGCCCACCGGCCCGATGTAGATCTGCGGCGGCTCGATCACCTTCAGGTTCATCGTGGTGCCCAAGGTGCCCACACCGGCCACGGGGACGTTGTTGATGTTCGTGGCGGTGAGGAGGCTCTCCTTGTTGGCGACCTGGGCCGAGCCGGTGATGAGCTGGAGGACGTTCACCATGGCTCCGGCGGCGGAGCCCTCGGCGCCCTGGGTGACCTTGATCATGTCCCCGAGCGTCAAGGTCTGGGAGTTGTTGGTGGAGTCGGCGATCTGGTTGACCTTCACGGCCAGCACGTCACCGTTGTTGTTGAGCACGGTGGCCGTCGCCCGGATCAGGTCCTGGAGCTTGACGTTGGTCGTGAGCAGCTCGTTGACCGTCCCGAAGCCCATGGCGGCGGCGATGTCGCCGAGCTTCACCGAGCCGGCGGAGAGGCCCTGGTAGCTGACGGCGTCGAGGGTGAGGGTGCCCGAACTGGCGCCGATCAGAGGCTCCAGGATCCGGTTCAGGAGCGGGGCGTTCACCGTCCCGTTGACCCGGGCCAGCGACGACCCGATCGAGAACCCGGCGTCCTCCCGGACCTTGGCGACGGCGTTGGCCGAGACGGACCGGGACCCGGGGAGGAAGGCGTTCTTGAACGGCGAGGTGACGGTGACCCGGACGGCGTCGCCCGCGGGGTCGAGCGCGAACGTCCCGCCCGTCAGCTTCCCGAGCTCGGCGACGACCGAGTAGCCGGGACCGGTGGGGAAGCCGTTGCGCACGGCGCTGGCTTCGGCCCTCGGCTGCCGCTGGGCCAGG
>DASZJY010000135.1:0-1837 GCA_035947635.1 Acidimicrobiales bacterium
GTCCCGTTGGCCTCGGTGAAGTCGACCTCCTGCTGGTCCGTCCGCACCACCGCGTAGCCGCTCAGGCTCTGGCCGTAGTACACCGCCGGTTGCGCCACCTCGAACCCGGGCTCTCCCTGGGGCGGCAGGTCCCTCACCAGCAGGTCAGGGTTCCCGTCGGGGGCCACCGCGTTGGCCGGCGAAGCCACCGCCCCGTAGCCGTGGGTGTAGACGAGGTGGCGGTTCACCCACGACGGTGACGGGATGCCGTTGGTGTTGAGCTCGCGGGCGGCGACGAGGATCTGGGTCGTGCGCCCGTCGAGCGTGTAGCGGTCGATGTCGACGTCATTGAACTGGTAGAAGTTGCGGATCTCCTGCAGCCGCTCGTACGTCCGCTGCAGGACGTCGGGATCCCACAGGCGGACGTTGCGGATCGTCTCCGCGTTCTCCTGCAGGTCGCCCGCCTGGAGGTTCTCGTCGTAGGCCAGGCTGTTGACCTGCGTCTGATCGAGGTTGTAGGCGGCGCGGGTGTTCGTGATGTTCCGGTCGATGTAGGGCCGCTCGCGCACCGACTCGTTGGGCTCGACGCGGAACTTCTGCACGAAGGCGGGATAGGCGGTACCCGCTGCCACCGACACGAGGGCCCAGAGGCCGACCGCCGCCACCGGCAGCACCCAGCCCCGGCGGAGGATGTTGACCAGGAACAGGACGCAGGCGAACAGCGAGATGACGATGAGCAGCTGCAGCGCCGGCAGCTGGGCGTTGACGTCGGTGAAGCCGGCCCCCTGCACGACGCCCCGGCTGGAGTACACCAGCTCGAACCGCTGCAGGTAATAGCCCACCGCCTTCAGTAGGGCGAGCACGGCGAGGAGCACGGACAAGTGAACCTTCACCTGCGGCGTCACCTTCTGCATCGGCGTCTGGAAACGGATGCCGCCGTTGAGGTAGTGGGCGACGGCGGTGACGATCAGCACGATGACGAAGGCGGCAAACAGCCAGTCGACGAGGAACTTCAGGAACGGCAGCTGGAAGACGAAGAAACCGACGTCCTTGCCGAACTGGGGGTCCTCGACGCCGAAGCGGACGGAGTTCCGGAAGAGGATCCACGAGTTCCACTGACCCGAGGCGCCCGGACCGGCGATGAGGGCGAACAGGAGGGCCACGCCGATGCGCACCAGCCCGGCCCGGGGCCCGATCACGGCGTGGTAGCGCTCGACGATCTGCTCCTCCGGCCCCATGGGGCGGAACCGGGGAGCGATGAGGTCGGCGATGGCCAGGTTGACCCACAGCAGCACGAAGAAGACGGCGGTGAAGACGACGGCCAGGGCGATCTTGGCCCCCAGCACCCCTCGCCACACGCTGGTGAGGTCGAGCTCGTCGAACCAGAGGAAGTCCGTGTAGAAGCCGGCGATGCCGCGGAGGGACACGGCGATGAGGAGCAGGACGGCGACGGCCGCTCCGATGAGGACGACGCCCAGCCGGTTCGGCGGCTTTCGGCGTCGCGGCAGGTCGGTCGGAGCGCGCATCGCGGCCAGAGCCTAGGAGAAGGGCGGCGGCCGCGGGCACCGCTCGCCGGGGAGCCCGCCCGGACGCCGAGCGCTCAGGCGGGGTCGGCGACTACCAGGACGCAGCGACAGCCGACGTGGGCGGGGGGATGGGTCTGGCCCGTGGGGAAGGGCTGGCCCTTGGGCACCCCTCCGGCGAGGGCGTTGTCGTCGCAGTCGGGACAGGGCCCGTCGTCGTCGACGACCCATCGCAGGCTGGCTCCCTCGGGCGTCGCCGCGAATACGCCCCGGGAGAACGCCGAGACCACGTGATGGCGGGCGGCCGCCTCGACCTGGTCGACCTTCCACTGCCG
>DASZJY010000136.1:0-6662 GCA_035947635.1 Acidimicrobiales bacterium
CTGGTTCCTCTGGCGCCGGGGGCGTCGCCGCCTGGCCGCCTTCCTCGTCGTGACCGCCGTCGGTGGAGGAGTCGTCAACACCGCGGTGAAGATCGCCGTGGACAGACCCCGGCCGGTGGTCGACCATCCCGTCGCCACCGCCTTCGGCAAGAGCTTCCCGTCGGGGCACTCGATGGCGTCGACGGTCTGCTACGGCGCCCTCCTCACCAGCTTCCTCCCGTTCGTCCCCCGCCGGGCCCGCTCGGCCACGGTCGGCGCGACGGTGCTGCTCGTGCTCGCCATCGGCTGCTCCCGGCTGCTCCTCGGCGTCCATTTCCTCACCGACGTCGTCGGGGGCTACGTGCTCGGGGCGGCCTGGCTCGTGGGCGCGATCGCGATCTTCCAGACCTGGCGTGCGGAGGAGGGACCATTGAGGCGGGCGGCGCCGGCCGGGTAGCCTGAGCACCTTGGACGATATTTCCCTGCTTCGCGAACTACGCCCGGTGGTCGACGGGTTGCTGGAGCGGCACCTCTCCAGCGCAAAGGAGTGGTTCCCCCACGAGCTCGTCCCCTGGAGCCGGGGCAAGGACTTCGAGCCCGGCTACCAGTGGGACCCCGAGGAGTTCCCGCTGCCCGACGCGGTCCGCAGCGCCCTCATCGTGAACCTCCTCACCGAGGACAACCTGCCCTACTACTTCCAGACGATCGACCGGGTCCTCAACCACGACGGGTATCACGAGTGGGCTCGTCGGTGGACGGCCGAGGAGATGCGGCACGCCATGGTGATCCGCGACTACCTCACCGTCACGCGCGCCCTCGACCCCACCGCGCTCGAGCGCGACCGCATGGTGCAGGTGTCGCGCGCCCAGACGCCCCAGCCCCCGACGGTCGCCGACATGTTCGTCTACCTGTGCCTGCAGGAGCTGGCCACCCGGATCTCACACCGCAACACGGGGAAGGTCGTGCCCGACCAGGCCGGGTACGACGTGATGGCGCGCGTGGCCGCTGACGAGAACCTGCACTACCTCTTCTACCGCGACCTCACTGCCGCCGCGCTGGAGGTCGACCCCTCCACCATGATGGCCGCCATCGAGCGCCAGGTCACCGGTTTCGAGATGCCCGGCACGGGGATCCCCGGCTTCACCGGCCACGCGGTAGCCATTGCCCGCTCGGGCATCTACAACCTCGCCGTCCACCACGACCAGATCATCTGCCCGGTCGTGCTCCGCCACTGGCGGGTCGACGAGGTGGAGGGCCTCTCTCCCGAGGGCGAGCAGGCCCGCGACAAGCTCCACCACACGATCGACCGCCTCGAGCAGCTGGGCCGGCGCCAAGCCGAGCGCCTGGCACGCCGGGCCGAGCAGGGGGTCCTCACCCACTCCTAGGGACTTTCGCCTCGGAACCGGAGGTCCTCGGCGAGTCAGCAAGGTGCTCCGGGAGGTCGCCCCAAGTGTCCAGGGCGGGATCATCCAGCGCCGGCTAGTGCCGGCACTAGGTGGTGTGCTTGTCGGGCGGCGGCTGCTGGTCGGCGGGCCTGCGGGTGATGAAGGAAAGCCTCCCGTCGGGCTCGAGGACGCCCAGCTGCACCTCGGCGAGGTCGGCGATGCCCTGGTTGCGGGCCCCTCCCTTGAGCTCCTCCAGGGTGAGCCGCTCGATGCGCAGCACCTGCTCGAGGGGTTCGCCGTCGCGCACGACGATCACGGGCACCCCCTCGATCAGGCCGCGGGCGCCCGGGAAGCGGAACGACACGTACGAGGTGCAGACGATCCAGAAGGCGATCGTGCCGATGGCCAGGACGCCACCGCTGATCGACGTGTCCTGCTGGGTCACCGCCTGCTGGACGAGGTCGCCGATGGTGACGAGAAGGACGAGCTCGAAGGCGGTCATCTCCGCCAGCTCCCGTTTGCCCGTCCCCCGCACGACGATCCAGACGACGAAGTAGATGACGGTGGCGCGGACGACGATGTCCATCAGGGCACCACCCACGTCCGGAACCGGACGGCGACGGCCACCGTGCCGTCCTCGAGGACGGCGACGGTGCCGGCCGGGCGCCCGATACGCCCCGAGGGATGCATGCGCCCCTGGACCGAGACGACGAGGGTGTCGCCGTCGGGGGGCGGCTCGAATGTCCAGATCGTACGGTAGGCGTCGGCGGTGGAGGTCGTGGGCTCGGGGTCGACGGTGACCTCGGCCAGCGCGTCGAGGTAGGAGGACTCGACGGCCAGCGTGACAGGTGCCTGGGCGAGGCCCGGCCGGCGCACCTTCGCCGACAGCTTGGCGGCGAGGCCGGGTCGGTTTATCCGGGGATAGGTGACGGCGAGCTCCAGGTCGCCGGCCCGGGCGGAGACGTCGCCGAGGCGGGGCCCGAAGAAGCCGAGGAGGCCGAGGAGGGGCACGAGCGCGACGAGGGAGAAGAGCACCCTCCGGAGCCCCCGCCGGCGGCGGGCGCCGGCCTCGCCCGCACGCTTGGGGACGGTGGACAGGCCGCCTGACACTTCGCCGACCGTAGCGACGCCCCGTCGCGACGTGGTGGATGGCGCGCCGGGAGTGGTTAGGGCGCCGCGCCCGGAGGGTACAGCAGACGCACCGGGCGAACCGCTCACACCGGAGGAACAATGGGCATCGGAATCAGCGTCTTCCTCATCGCCGTTGGCGCCATACTCACGTTCGCGGTAGAGGTCAGCGTCTCCGGCGTGGACATCAACACCGTCGGGGTCATCCTCATGATCGCCGGCGCCATCGGCCTGCTGTGGAGCCTCATCGTCCTGAGCGGCGGAGGGTGGGGGCGCCGGCCGGTCCTCGCCGACGAGGTCGTCGACGAGCCCGTGGTCGGAGCCCGGCGCCGGGTCGTCCGCCGCGACCGCTACGTCGACTGACGGCCCTCTTTGCCGGACTCTGGTCCGGCACCACCGACGGCCCCCCGCCCGGGGGGCCGTTTCGCGTCCCGCCCGAAGTGGTAGCTGCGTCGCGCCGGACAGCGAGACTAGGGTTAGCCGTTCGATCGTGGGGAGGCGCGGGACGCGGTGACCGCCTGGTCGGAGAGGACTCGGAGACGGAGCCGGATTCTCGTCGTTACCGCCCTCACGCTGCTCCTTCTCTCCGCCTGCTCCGACGGCGGGCCGTCGATCCTCGAGCCTCGCTCCGAGGTGGGGGAGCGGATCGAGCGCCTCTGGTGGCTGACGTTCTGGACGTCGGTGGTCGTCGTGGTCGTCGTGACCGCCTTCATCCTGCGGGCCGTCCAGCGCGGTCGGCGGCCGCCGCCCGAGGGGGACGAGGACGCCGTCGACAAGCGACCGGTGCCGTGGGGCGAGCGCTTCATCGTGATCGCCGGGCTCGTCGTGTCCGGCGCCATCCTCGCTGCCACCTTCGCCTATTCGCTGACTGAGCTCAACGCCATGGCCGAGCCCCCCGAGGAGCCGACGATGGAGATCGAGGTCGTCGGCCGGAACTGGTGGTGGGAGGCCCGCTACCCCAACGGGGCGGTGACGGCGAATGAGATCCACATCCCGGTCGGGCAGGCGGTCGAGGTGAAGCTCTCGACCGCCGATGTCATCCACAGCTTCTGGGTCCCACAGCTCAACGTGAAGCAGGACCAGGTGCCCGGCATGGACAACCGCATGTGGCTCCTCGCCGAGGAACCGGGCCGCTACCGGGGGCAGTGCACGGAGTACTGCGGCCTGCAGCACGCCCGAATGGTGTTCTACGTCGAGGCCCAGCCTCCCTCCGAGTTCGAACAGTGGCTGGCGCGCGAGGCGGCACCTGCGGCGCCGCAGGCTGACGGGCCGGCCGCCGCCGGGCGCGACATCTTCCTCGCCTCGTCGTGCGCCGGTTGCCACTCCGTCCGCGGCACCACGGCGGCCGGCACTCTCGGCCCCGACCTCACCCACCTGGTTTCCCGGAAGACGATCGGGGCCGGCTTGTTGCCCTTGACGCGTGACAACCTGGCCGACTTCGTCCTGAACGCACAGGACGCCAAGCCAGGGGCGAGCATGCCTCCCACCGAGATCGCCCCCGACCAGCTTTCCGCCCTCGTCGACTACCTGATGACCCTGGAGTAGGAGGGGCCCTTGACCACTGTTGTCGAGCCCGGGCCGAAGGAGGAGCTCAGCGAGGAGCTGGACGAGACGTGGCACGCTCCCCGCGGCCTGGGCGAGTGGATCTCGACGGTCGACCACAAGCGCATCGGGATGCGCTACTTCTACACGGGGATGGTGTTCTTCGTCATCGGGGGCGTCCAGTCCCTGCTGATGAGGATGCAGCTGGCCGGGCCCGATCTCGAGCTGCTGAACCCCGAGGCCTACGACCAGCTCTTCACCATGCACGGCTTGACGATGATGTTCCTCTTCGCCATGCCGGTGCTGTCCGGGTTCGGGAACTACTTCGTCCCCCTGATGATCGGCGCCCGGGACATGGCCTTCCCTCGGCTCAACGCCTTCGGGTACTGGGTGCTGCTGGGCGCCGGGATCTTCATGTACTCGTCGTTCTTCATCGGTCAGGCCCCGAACGCCGGGTGGTTCAACTACGTGCCGCTGGCGGGGGAGGAGTTCACGCCGGGGATCAACATCGACTTCTACACGCTGGGGCTGATCTTCCTCGGGATCTCCTCCACCGGCGGCGCCATCAACTTCATCGTGACGATCTTCAAGCTGCGGGCCCCGGGGATGACGCTGAAGCGCATCCCCATCTTCGTCTGGGGCGAGCTGGCCATGGCGCTGCAGATCGTCTTCGCCCTTCCCGCCCTTTCCCTGGGGGCGATCCTGCTGACCCTCGAGCGGAAGTTCGGGTTCCACTTCTTCAACACCGAGGGTGGCGGTGACCCACTCCTCTGGCAGCACCTGTTCTGGATCTTCGGTCACCCCGAGGTCTACATCGTGGCCCTCCCCGGCTTCGGCATCGCCTCCGCCGTCATCCCGACGTGGTGCCGAAGACCGATGGTCGGCTACACCTACATCGTCATCGGCGAGCTAGCCGTTGCTCTGGTGGGCTTCGGCGTGTGGGTGCACCACATGTTCGCCGTGGGCCTCCCCAACGTCACCGTCAGCTTCATCTCGCTGGCCAGCTTCATGGTGGCGATCCCGAGCGGCATCCAGGTGTTCGCCTGGCTGGCCACGCTGGTCTCAGGGCGACCGAAACTCTCGACCCCGACCCTGTTCGTCCTCGGCTTCATCATCATCTTCGTGGTGGGTGGCGTCACCGGGGTGATGTTCGCGGCGGTGGCCCTCGACCAGGCCCTCCACGACACCTACTTCGTGGTGGCCCACCTGCACTACGTGCTGGTGGGCAGCGCGGTGTTCCCGATCTTCGCTGCCATCTACCACTGGGGCCCGAAGATGACGGGCCGCATCCTGAACGACCAGTGGGGCAAGGTCAGCTTCTGGCTCATGTTCGTGGGCTTCAACCTCGCCTTCTTCCCCCAGCACATCCTCGGGCTGCTGGGCATGCCTCGACGGGTCTACACGTACGAAGAGGGGCTCGGGTGGGACGCCCTCAACCTGGCCTCGACGATCGGCGCGTTCATGCTCGCCCTGGGCATCCTCGTCACCTTCGTCAACTGGTACACCAGCAAGGCGCGGGGACCGGTGGCGGGCAACGACCCGTGGAAGGGCGAAACGCTCGAGTGGTACACGTCCTCGCCGCCGCCCCACTACAACTTCGTCACCGTCCCCACGGTCAAGTCCCGCGAGCCGATGTGGGACCAACCCGAGCTGGCCGAGGGCTTCCAGGCGCCCCCCGATGGCGGGCGGTCGCTCACCGGAGGGCACGTCACCCTGTCGACCAGCATGCTCGACGCCCGACCACAGGCGGTGGTACACATGCCCCACGCCTCGCCGTGGCCCTTCTGGCTGTCGGTCGCCATGACGGTGCTGTTCTTCTTCCTGCTCGTCGAGTGGTGGATCCTCGCCATCGTGGCCTTTCTCGCCTGCGTCTCGGGCATGGTGGGCTGGTACTGGCCCCGCAACCAGACCCAGGAGACGTAGGTGGCGGGGGACACGCACGCGCTGACCATCGCCGAGACGGGGATGCCGGGAGAGGTCCTCCCGGAGACGGCGACAGGGCCGCGGTCGTTCTCGTGGTGGGGGATGGTGTGGCTGATCGCCACCGAGGCCACCCTTTTCGCCATCCTGCTGGCGAGCTACTTCTACCTGCGGTTCCGCCACGGGGTGGAGTGGCCTCCCGAGCACATCCATGCGCCGAAGCTCGAGCTGCCCCTGATCATGACCGCAATCCTGTGGTCGTCGAGCTACCCCGTCCACCTGGCCGAGAAGGGCATCGAGAAGGGGAACCAGCGCCGGCTGAAGTGGGGGTTGGCGGCAGGGTTCCTGCTCGGTGCCATCTTCCTCTTCATCACCCTCGCCTTCGAGTGGCCGGAGACGCTGCACGAGTTCACCCCCCGCACCAACGCCTACGGCTCGATGTTCTTCACCATCACCGGCTTCCACCTCAGCCACGTGATCATCGGGCTCTCCGTCAGTCTCTTCACCCAGTTCCGGGCGTGGAAGGGCGCCTTCGACGAGAGACGCCACGTCTCGGTCCAGAACTTCGCCATGTACTGGCACTTCGTCGACGTCGTCTGGTTGTTCGTCCTCCTGTCCGTCTACCTCTCCCCCCACCTGGAATGACTAGCGAAGACCTCGACGAACAGGCCGAAGAGCTCGAGGAGGCCGGAAAGGCCATCTCCAAGG
>DASZJY010000137.1:0-2322 GCA_035947635.1 Acidimicrobiales bacterium
TGGTGACGTTGTCGACTCGGATCATGAGCAGCGGGGACCAGACACGCGCCGCGCGCGCCCGGACCGCCAGACTAACCGCCTCTGGCCTGAGGCGCCAACATCCCGGTCCGCCGCCGCCAGCGCAGGAACGCCTCCATGAAGGCGTCGAGGTCGCCGTCGAGGACGGCGCCGATGTTCCCGGTCTCGTGGCCGGTCCGCAGGTCCTTGACCAACTGGTTGGGGTGGAGCCAGTAGGAGCGGATCTGGCTGCCCCACGCCACCTCCCGCTGCTCGCCGGCCAGCGCCTCGAGCTCCTGGCGCCGCTCCTCCCGCGCCCGGTCGGCCAGCTTGGCGGCGAGGATCTGCAGGGCTACCGCCTTGTTCTGGTGCTGGCTGCGCTGGTTCTGGCAGGAGACGACGATCCCCGTGGGCAGGTGGGTGATGCGCACGGCCGAGTCGGTCACGTTGACGTGCTGGCCGCCGGCGCCCGACGACCGGTAGGTGTCGACCCGCAGGTCCTTCTCGTCGATCTCCACCTCGGCGCCCGCCTCCTCGAGGAAGGGGACGGCGTCGAACGACGCGAAGGCGGTGTGCCGGCGGGACTGGGCGTCGAACGGCGAGATGCGCACCAGCCGGTGCACGCCTTTCTCCGAGGACAGCAGCCCGTAGGCGTAGCGGCCCCGGACGATGAAGGTGGCCGAGGTGATCCCCGCCTCCGCCCCCGGAGACACCTCGTCGACCTCCACGTCGAACCCCCGGCGCTCCGCCCAGCGCAGGTACATGCGCAGCAGCATCTCCGCCCAGTCCTGGGAATCGGTGCCCCCGGCGCCGGAGTGGACCTCGCACACCGCGTCGCGCTCGTCGTGCTCGCCCGTGTAGAGCGACCGGAGCTCGAGGGCGTCGAGGTCGCCCACCAGCGCGGGGACGGCCGCCTCCAGCTCCGGCTCCACGGAGTCGTCGCTCTCGTCCCGTCCGAGCTGGAACAGCACCTCGGCGTCGGAGAGCCGCCGCTCCAGCCCGTCGACCAGCTCGACGTCGTCCTTGAGCCGCGCCATCTCGGTGGTGACGGCGCGGGCCGCGTCGGCGTCGTCCCAGAGCCCCGGGCCCGAGGCGCGCTCCTCCAGCTCCACGAGCCGCTTCCGCTTCCCCTCGATGTCGAGCGCAAGCGTCAGCTCCGAGAGCCGTTTGCGCTCCTCGCGCAGCTGGTCAGTGAAGTCCCTCAGACCTCACCGCCCGTGACACAGCTTGAACTTCTTGCCCGAGCCGCACCAGCACGGCTGGTTCCGCCCCAGCTTCTCGTGCTCCGCCTTCACGACCGTGGCCGGCGCCGCCGGCTCGGCCGCCGCCTCGGCGGGCTCCCCGGTCTCGACCGCCTGGCGGGCCGCCGCCCGGGCCATCCCGCCGGTGCCCTCGACCGGCTCGTCCGCCGCCGTGTAGTGCACGTCGCGCACCGCCGGCCGGGCGGGCTGGTCGACGACGACGTCGAGGTGCATCACGTACTTCACGAAGTCGGCGGCGACGGCGTCGACCATCTGGGAGAACATGTCGAAGCCCTCGCGCTGCCACTCGGTGAGCGGGTCCTTCTGCCCCATCGCCCGCAGGTTGATGCCCTCCTGCAGGTAGTCCATCTCGTAGAGGTGCTCGCGCCAGCGCTGGTCGAGGATCGAGAGCATCACCTGGCGCTCGATCTGGCGCATGACGTCGGCGCCGAGCTGCTGCTCGCGGGTCTCGTAATAGCCGACCGCCTCGGCCAGCAGGCTCTCCCGGATCTCGGCCTTGGAGGTGGCCTGCTCGAGCTCCTCCGGGGTGAACTTGGTGGGGAAGTACGACTCGACGTCGTGCACGAGGCCGGGGAGGTCCCACTCCTCGGAGTAGTCGCTGGCGCAGAAGACGTCGACGACACGGCTGATCGCCGCCTCCAGGTTGTGCATGGCCTCGTCCCGCAAGTCGGCCCCGTCGAGGATCTCCTGGCGGCGCCGGTAGATCACCTTGCGCTGCTGGTTCATGACCTCGTCGTACTTGAGGACGTCCTTGCGGATCTCCGCGTTGCGGGCCTCGACGGTGGACTGGGCCTTCTCGATGGCCCGGGTGACCATCTTGGCCTCGATGGGCACGTCGTCGGGCAAGGCCTTGCCCATCACCCAGCTCATGGCGCCGGTGGCGAACAGGCGCATGAGGTCGTCCTCCAGGGACAGATAGAAGCGGCTCTCGCCGGGGTCGCCCTGGCGGCCCGACCGGCCGCGGAGCTGGTTGTCGATGCGCCGGCTCTCGTGGCGCTCGGTGCCGAGCACGTAAAGGCCGCCCAGCGTCCGGATCTTGTCGCCCTCCGCCGTGCATTCGTCG
>DASZJY010000138.1:0-5232 GCA_035947635.1 Acidimicrobiales bacterium
CCCCGCCCGGTGGCGACCGTGACCACCGGTTCCAGGCCGTTGACGTAGAACCGGGTGGCGGGGCGGGGCCCCTCGTCGGTGGCCACGGTGGCGTCGAGCTCCTGCCACGTGTCGCCGTCGGGGTCACCGAGGGAGCGCAGGCGGACGAGCCCCCGGTCGGTGGCGACCAGCGACCCGCCAACCAGGCAGCCGGTGGGGGCCAGCACCGTGGCCTGGGAGTTGCGCACGCCGTAGAGGTCGGAGAGCTCCACGGCCGTGTCCCACGACTCCTGGGCGGCCGAGAGGAGGTCGCCCTGCACCAGCGTGTCGTCGACGTTGGCCACCTCGTCGCGGTGCATGCGCAGCACGCGCCCCATCGGATCGCGGTTCTCCGTGTAGCCGGCGAACGGCCCCATGCGGGCAGCGGTACGGGCCGACGTGGCGTAGGCCGTGCCGGTCATGACGGCGGTGATCGCCGCCGCCCACGCCCGCCCTTCGTCGGAGTCGTAGGGAAGGCCCTTCGCCATGAGCATGGCGCCGAGGTTTGCGTAGCCCAGGCCCAGTTGGCGGAACCGTCTCGACGTCTCGGCGATGCGAGGCGTGGGGTAGTCGGCGTTGCCCACGAGGATTTCCTGGGCAGTGAAGACGACCGAGACCGCCGCCCTGAAGGCGTCCACGTCGAACGATCCGTCCGGGTTCAGGAACCGCAGCAGGTTGAGGCTCGCGAGGTTGCACGCCGAGTTGTCGAGGTGCATGTACTCACTGCAAGGGTTGGACGCGTTGATGCGGCCGGTGTTGGCGGCGGTGTGCCAGCGGTTGATCGTGGTGTCGAACTGCATGCCGGGGTCGGCGCACTCCCAGGTGGCCTCGGCGATCTGGCGGAACAGGTCGCGGGCCTTCACCGTGCGGACGACCTCGCCGGTGGTGACCGCCCGCAGGTCCCAGTCGGCGTCGTCGAGCACCGCCTGCATGAACTCGTCGGTGACCCTCACCGAGTTGTTGGCGTTCTGGTACTGCGTCGAGTGGCTGTCGCGGCCGTCGAGGTCCATGTCGAACCCCGCGTCGCGCAGCACGCGGGCCTTGCGCTCCTCGATCGCCTTGCACCAGACGAAGTCCTCGACGTCGGGATGGTCGGCGTTGAGGATGACCATCTTGGCGGCGCGACGCGTCTTTCCGCCCGATTTGATCGTGCCGGCGGAGGCGTCGGCGCCGCGCATGAAGCTCACCGGGCCGGAGGCGGTGCCACCGCCCTTGAGCGGCTCGTACGACGAGCGGATGTTGGACAGGTTGATGCCCGACCCCGACCCACCCTTGAAGATCGTGCCCTCCTCGACGTACCAGTTGAGGATCGAGCGCATGGTGTCCTCGACGGCGAGGATGAAGCACGCCGCCCCCTGTTGCGGCTCCCCCTTGACGCCGATGTTGAACCACACCGGGGAGTTGAAGGCCGCCTTCTGGTGGAGGACGAGGTGCTTGAGCTCGGCGCGGAACGCCTCGGCCTCTTCGTCGTCGACGAAGTAGCCGTCCTTGGTGCCCCAGTGGGTGATGGTGTCGGCCACCCGGTCGATGACCTGGCGGAGCGACCACTCCCGCTCGGGGCTTCCGAGGGGGCCCCGGAAGTACTTCTGGGCGACGATGTTGGTGGCGTTCTGCGACCACCCGACGGGGAACTCGACGTCGCGCTGCTCGAAGGCCACCGAGCCATCTCGGTAGTTGGTGATCCGGGCGTCGCGGCGCTCCCAGACCACCTCGTCGTAGGGATCGACACCCTCGGTGGTGAAGTGCCGGCGGATGCCGATGCCTGTCTGCTCCGGGGCCATGGCCATGCGGTGACGCCCTCCCTGGACGGTCTAGCTGAGAACTCGGCGGAGGCGGCTCAGCCCTCCCGACCCCAAGATGTTGTGGTGGGCCGGTGCTGCGCCACGAGATAGCCGGATAATTACATCACCGTACTTTCAGCCGTGTCAATGGTTGTCCGCCGCGAAGGCCCACGTCAGGGGCGTGGTCCGAAAAAAAGTCAGGCCGGGGGCGGTGACGCCTCGCGCCCGCCGCCCCCGTCGTCCCGCTTGGAGAGCAGGCCCATCTCCCGCTCGAAGTCGCCGGGGCCCTCGAAGCCCTTGTAGACGCTGGCGAAGCGCAGGTAGGCCACCTGGTCGAGGGCCCGCAGGCGGTCGAGGACAGTGAGCCCGATGCGGGTGCTGGTGAGCTCGGGCCCCTCGAGGCGCAACGACTCCTCGACCTCGGCGGCCAGGGCGTCGACCTGGGCCGGAGTGATGGGCCGGTTCTTCACCGCCGCCCGCACGCCCGCCGCCACCTTGGCTCGGCTGAACGGCTCCCTCGCCCCCGACCGCTTCAGGACGACGAGGGGAGCCTCCTCCAACCGCTCGTACGTCGTGAACCGCCGGCCGCAGTCGAGGCACTCCCGGCGGCGCCGAATGGCGGCGCCGTCGTCGGCCAGGCGCGAGTCGACGACCTTGTCGTCGAGGGCCGAGCACGCCGGGCAGCGCACCACCCGACCGTACCCCCGGGAACCCGTTCTGTGGACACCTGACCACAGCTGGCGGTGGTCAAGCGTCGAGAGAGGCTTCCGTCAGACGTCCGGAGCCACCAGGGGACGCTGGCGGCGCAACTGCAGGGTCACGACCGCCCCCACGACCAGCGCGGCACCCGCCACCTGCAGGGCCGACAGGTGCTGGCCCAACCAACCCCAAGCCACCACCGCCGCGATCACCGGCTCGAGCGTGGCGGCGATGGCGGCCCGCTCCGCCCGCACCCGCCCCACGCCCCAGGCGAAGAGCAGGAACGGCGCCAGGGTCCCGGCCAGCCCGACGTAGAGGACGCCCGGGAGGTTGGACAGGTCGAGCACGTCTTCGGGCACGCCCCGCGGCAGCTGGTACACGACCCACAAGAGGCTCGCCACACAGAACGCCCGCAGCATGGCGCCGCTGGACCCGTAGACCGCCCCCGTCTTCTCGGCCAACACGATGTAGGTCGAGAAGAACACCGCCGAGGCGATGGCCATGGCCAGGCCGAAGGCGTCGATGCCGCCGATGGCGCCGGGGGTCAGGTCGACGACCAGCACCACCCCCACGAGGGCGACGGCCAGGGCGGCGACGACCTGGCGTGACGGTACCGTCCGGGTCACGGCCGCCATCCATCCCACGATGAGGGCGGGCGCGGTGTACTGGATCACCAGGGCCACGGCCACCGGCACCCGCGAGATGGCGACGTAGTAGGTGACATTCACGAGGGCGATGGCGACGGCGAGACCGAGGACCTGGGCCGTCCAGCCCGACCGCACCCGCCGCCACGCGCTGGGCACCAGGGCGAAGCCGGCGAACGCCAGCACGGCGCGCGACTCGGTGAGCTCGACGGGGCTGACGCCCGAGTCGAACAGCCGGCGGGCCACCACTGCCGCGACCGCCCACAGCGCCGCGGCGGCGGCGACGGCCGTATACCCGAGAAGGTGCCCGGCCGTGTCGTCGGAGGGCGGTGAGGAGTCCATGCGGCGGGATGACGGCGGGTCGAGCGACATTACCGTCGCACCCGGTGGACCTCCGTGGGCTTGCCGACGCCATCGCCGCCGAGCTCCGGGACCGGGCCACACCTGGTCGGGCCGAACGCGAGAAGGCCTACCTCAAGAGCCCGCTCGAGCACCTCGGGACGAGCGTGCCCGCCATCCGGGCGGTCGCCAAGGACGTGGCCGGGCGCCACCCGGCCCTCACCCATGAAGACGTCGTCGGCCTCGTCGACGCCCTCTGGTCGACGCCCGTGCACGAGCGCCGCCTGGCCGCCGTCGAGCTGCTCCGCCTGCACGGCGATCGCCTGGGTCCGGAAGACCTGCCTCTGCTCGGGCGGCTGCTGCGCCAGGGGGGCACCTGGGCGCTGGTGGACCCCCTGGCGACCGCGGTCGTCGGGCCCGTCCTCGAACGCCATCCCGAGCTGAGCCAGGTGCTCGACCGCTGGGCCGCCGACGACGACTTCTGGCTGCACCGGGCATCGCTCCTCGCCCTGTTGCCGGCCCTGCGCCGGGGTGAGGGTGACTTCGCCCGCTTCTCCGCCTACGCCGACCAGATGCTGGCGGAGCGGGAGTTCTACCTGCGCAAGGCGATCGGATGCGTGCTGCGGGACACGGCCAGGAGACGACCCGATCTCGTCTACCGATGGCTGCTTCCCAGAGCCCGTCGAGCGTCTGGGGTGACGGTACGAGAAGCGGTGAAGCCGATGTCCGAGCAGCAGAGGGCGGCCATCCTCGGCGCCCGGTGATCCGTCCCGCCTCCTGTGACGACCGCGGTGTACGTTTCACGAGCCCGCATACCACGTCGACATCCGTCTGCAACGAGGCGCGAGTAAGGGAGGTCCGGCTCGTGGAGGACACCGGTCGTCAGTCAGGGATGTCGCGCCGTCGCTTCATCCAGCTCGCCGGCGGGCTCACCGTGCTGGTGGCGTGCGGCAACGGCGACGACGAGACCACCACCGGGCCGACCAACGTCACCTCGACGTTCGCCCAGCCCACCAGGCGGCTGTCGGGTGACCTGAGGATCCTGCAGTGGAGCCACTTCGTCCCCAGGCACGACCGCTGGTTCGACACCTTCGTGGCCGACTGGGGCCGCCAGGCGGGCGTGAACGTCACCGTCGACCACATCAACCTCGCCGACATCCCGGCTCGTGCCGCCGCCGAGATCGCCGCCAGGGAGGGGCACGACCTCATCGAGTTCCTCTCGCCCCCGTCGGCGTTCGAGCCCAGCCTGCTCGACCTCACCGACGTCAACGACGAGGCCAAGAGGCGTCACGGCGACCAGCTGGGCCTCTGCACCCGCAGCACCTTCAACCCGGCGACCAAGAAGTACTACGGCTTCTGCCACGGTTGGGTCCCCGACCCCGGTGACTACCGCCGGTCGCTCTGGGAGAAGGTGGGCATGCCGAACGGGCCCTCCACCTGGCAGGACCTGCTCGACGCGGGCGGACGCATCAAGCGCGAGCAGAACATCCAGCTGGGCATCGGCATGTCCAACGAGCTCGACTCCAACATGGCGGCCCGGGCGCTCATCTGGTCCTTCGGAGGCTCGGTGCAGGACGAGCGCGAGAACGTCGTCATCAACTCGCCGCAGACCATCGAGGCCGTCGACTTCATGGCCCGGTTGTTCAAGGCGACGATGACCGACGAGGTCTTCGCCTGGAACGCCGCCTCGAACAACCAGGGCCTCATCGCCGGGAACCTCTCGTACATCCTGAACTCGATCTCAGCCTACC
>DASZJY010000139.1:0-8219 GCA_035947635.1 Acidimicrobiales bacterium
GCCCTCGGCGTCAGGGGCCACGAACGGGAAGCGCTCTCCGGTGGCCACGAGGGGATAGGTGACGCAACCCGCCGGGCCCCGGTCGGCCGCCCGCTCATCCAGCTCGCCCAGATCGGCGTCGGGCCACGCCTCCTCGACGGCGGCTCCGCCCGTGTTCGACGCCCCGCCCGGGAGCCACCACCCGTCGGGGTGGCGGTGGCTGTACACCGCTCCACCGGGGTCGACGAGAAGGTCCTCGGTGACGCCCTTGACCACCATGGTCGTCCCCACGACGGTCACGAACCGGCCGGGCCGGTCGGCGCCCGCCGCCACCTGGCCGGCGCAGCCGTCGGTCATCCCCAACCGCACCCCGCAGCCGGGGGGAAGCCCGGTCGCGGAGGCGGCTTCGCCGCTCACCTTCCCCGCCGCCGACGTTGGCGGTCGCACCTCGGGCAGGAGGTCGGCGTCGACGCCGACGGCTTCGAGTGCCTCCGTCGCCCACTCCCGCCGGGAGGGGTCGTAGCCGCTCTTGAGGGCGTGGCTCCAGTCGGTGGGCGGTCGCCGGTCTCCGGTCAGGCCGGCGACGACGACGTCGGAGGCATGGGCCAGGTGACGGGCACGAGAGCCCACGTCGGGCTGGGCCAGCAGCCACGCCCACTTGGCCAGTCCCGAGGTGGCGCCCGGGCGGAACCCCAGGGCGTCCCATCGGTCGCCGCCGGCGGCGGTCGCCCGGTCGGCCTCGTCACCCGCCCGCTGGTCGCCATAGAGGAGGGCGGGACCGGCGGGCGCCCCGTCGGCGTCGAGTGCCACCACCGTCCCCGAAGTGGCCGCGACCGCCACCGCCGTGATCCCCTGGGCCTTCGACCGCCCCAGCTCGTCCGTAGCCTGGCGCAGGGCATCGGCGGCGGCCGGCCACCAGGTGCCCGCGTCCTGCTCCGACCACCCGGGTCGTGGCCGCTCGGGGGGCGGGAGGGCGGCCCGGCCGGTGGCCACGACCCGGCCCTCGCCGTCGACGCACACCACCCGCACCTCCTGCGTCGCAATGTCGACGCCGGCGACCAGCTCAGCCGCCACCGGCGTCGCCCTCCGTCGGAGGCGGGGTGAGAGGCGTGGCCCGCAGGCCGCAGACGTCCCCCATGGGGCAGATCCGGGGAGCGGCCTCGCGAAGCAGCTCGAGACCGAACCGGCGCATCTCCAGCGCCTGCGTCGCTCCCGCCTCCTCGCGCTGCTGCACCAGCTCGGCCATCGAGAACAGGTAGCCGCCGCTCTCCAGCATGTGGTCGGTGGTCGCCAGCATGACCGCCTTGACGTCGGTCCAGGGCACGACACCGGCGTCGCTCTCCGACCGGTAGCGCAGACCCTGGGCGTCGATCCCGGTCACGTCCACGGTCATCACCCGGCCGTCGTTCAGCGTCACCCCGGCGGTGAAGGTGCTGAAGGCGGGCTCCTCCGTCGCGTCCATGGCGTCCCCCTTGGTCCGGCGTCGATGCTCCCACGCTTCTCCTACAGTGGCCCCCGTGCCCATCGACACGACCGGTGAGTCCTTCTCGGCCCTGCGCAGCCTTCTCGACCAGATCGCCGACAACGACGTCCCCGCCGCCAACCGCATCGCCGCCACCATCGCCGCCCAGCAGTTCCTCGAGGCGCTGACCCGGCGGCTGGTCACCGAGGCGCGTGAGCAGGGCGCCACGTGGGACGACCTGGGCGAGGCGTTCGGCACCACCCCCGCCAACGTCAAGTCCCGCTTCGGCAGCTACCGGAGCTACGACGACGACTGACGAGGAGAAGCTCGAGCGGCTGCGGTCGCTGCTCCGAGACATCCACGGCCGGCTCACCGCGGAGCCCGGCCTCCCCTACGACGAGTGGGAGCTGCAGCTGTACGCCTACGACGAGGCCCTCGTCACTGCGGCCGACGTGCTCGACGTACCCGTCCCGCCGGGCGCCCGTGATGAGATGGGGCCGGGCCAGCGGACCGCCATCGAACAGGGCCTGGCCGACGCCGGCTTCGACATCTGGTCGGAGGAGTAGCCCCTCCACTCGGTGAGAGTCACTCCTCCTCGTAGCGGCCGCCCAGGTGGCGGGCGAGGAAGCGCTCGGCGGCGGCGTAGAACTCGAGCCGGTTCTCGGGCTTGGCGAAGCCGTGGCCCTCGTCGGGGAAGAGCAGGTACTCGTGGTCGATCCCCCGCTGGCGCAGGGCGGCGACGATCTGCTCCGACTCGGCCTGCTTCACTCGGGGGTCGTTCGCCCCCTGGGCGATGAGCAACGGGATCCGGATCTGGTCGACCTTGGAGAGGGGTGAGCGCGACCAGAGGAAGTCCTCCTCCGTGTCCGGGTTTCCCACCCTGGTGTGGAACTGGGCGATCATCGGCGCCCAGTAGGGCGGGATGGACTCGATGAGGGTCTTGAGGTTGACCGGCCCGACGATGTCGACCGCGCAGCGGAACACGTCGGGCGTGAAGGTGGCGCCGGCCAGGGCGGCGTAGCCGCCGTAGGAACCGCCGTAGATGCCGATGCGGTCGGGGTCGGCCCAGCCCTTGGCCACGATGTGCTCGACCGCGTCGACGAGGTCGTCGTGCATCTTGGCGCCCCACTCCCGGTCGCCGGCGTTCACGAACGCCTTCCCGTAGCCGGTCGATCCCCGGAAGTTCACCTGCACGCAGAGGTAGCCGCGGTTGGCGAGCCACTGCGCCTCGGGATTGAACCCCCAGATGTCGCGGGCCCACGGCCCGCCGTGGACGTTGAGCACGGCGGGCAGTCCCGACCCCGACGACCCGGGAGGGAATGTCACGTACCCGTGGATGGTCAGCCCGTCGCGGGCTTTGAAGGTGAACGCCTCCATCGACGCCAACCGGTAGTCCGACAGCGCCGGCTGGTGCTCGAAGAGGAAGGTGCCCGACCCAACCTGGCGGTCCCACGCGTAGTACCGGACGGGACCGTCGTCGGTGGTGTAGGCGGCCAGCCACACACGGTCCTCGTCGTCCGCCCCCGCGAGCATGGGGTCACCGGGTGACAGCGACAGCAGGCCCTGGACGTCGTCGGCGATGTCGGGGTCGAGCACCCGGTAGTCCGCCCGCTCCTTCAGGAACACGACGAGCTGCGGCACGCGCGTGTCGGGGTGGAGGCGCACGGTCGTCACGTCGTAGGTGGGGTCCTCGGCGACGACCTCCGTCTCACCGGTGGCGCAGTCGATGCACACGAGCCGGCCGGCGTTGGCGCCCCTCGAGGTGATCGCCCAGAGCCCGGTGCCGTCGAGGGTGAAGGCCAGGGGCTCGGTGGTGAGGGCGTCCTCCTGGCCGACGTCGAGCAGGGGCCGCCAGTCGTCCTCCTCGGTGTCGCGTACCAGGATCGCCATGCCGCCGTCGGGCTTGGGAGCGATCCCCGCCCGCACCTTCCAGTCGGCGTCGGCCAGGAGGGCGATGAACCCGGGGTTGTCCGCCACCTTCTCCAGCTCGGCGGTGCGGAGGTCGAGGAGGTAGACGTCGTGCAGCTCGGGGTTGTCCCGGTTGAGCCCCACGAGGACGTGGTCGGGGAAGCGCTTGTCGGCGTCCTCCACCCTCGCCTGCACCTCCTCGAAGGGGGTGAGGTCGCGGATCTCGTCGGTCTCGAGGTCGACGTCGTAGAGGCGCCAGTTCTCGTCACCGCCCTTGTCCTGGCTGTAGATGAGATGGCGGCGGTCGTGGGCCCAGAAGAACGAGCGGATGCCGCGGTCGCGGTCGCGGGTGATGGGACGGGCCTCGTTGCCACCGACGGAGCCGACCCAGACGTTGAGCACGCCCTCGTCGGGGGCGATCCAGGCGAGCCGTGAGCCGTCGGGCGAGATCCGGGGGCTCATGCGGTCGGGGTTGCCGAACAGCACCTCCCGGGGGACCAGGGGGACGTCGACGCCGAAGTCAGTCATGGGCGCATGCGTAGCAGACCACCCAGTGACCTCCCGACCGCCCCGTACACTTCGTCGCGATGGGCGACTCCGCGAACCGGTGGTTGGCCGAGGCGCGAGGGCGGGCCACCTCCTACGACGACGCCTGGACCCAGCTGGCCGCCAAGGGAGAGAACGTCCACGGCGAGGCGGACCTGGTCGAGTGGCTCTGCCAGGCCGGCCCCGGCCCGCGCACGTCGGTGCTCGACGCCGGGTGCGGGACCGGGAGAGTGGCGGCCGAGCTGGCTCGCCGGGGGCTGGAGACCGTCGGGGTCGATCTCGACCCCGACATGCTCGAGCGGGCTCGCACCCGGGAACCCGGGCTGGAGTGGGTGCTGGGCGACATCGCCGAGGTCGACCTCGGGCGGCGGTTCGACGTCGTGGTCATGGCCGGCAACGTCATGATCTTCCTGGAGCCGGGCACGGAGGGACGGGTGCTCGCCAACCTGGCCTGCCACCTCACGCCTCACGGCGTCCTCGTCGCCGGTTTCGAGATCCAGCCCGGGCGCCTCGACGTGGAGACCTACGACGCCCACGCCGCCGCCGCCGGCCTCGCCCTGGCCGCCCGCTGGGCCACCTGGGACCGCCAGCCGTTCACGGGAGGCACCTACGCGGTGTCCGCCCACGAGCGGCGTCCCACATGACGAGGCCGGTGGCCCTTCCCATCGAGCGTCTCAGCGCCGAGCTGCGCTCGCTGCGGCTTCGCCTGATCCGCTACGAGCAGCGCGCCCGGGACGCGTGGAGCGCCGACCTGGAGGCCTACGACCGGCGGCTGCTCGACGCCGCCGCCATGCTCGACGTGGCGGCCCCACCACCTGAGACCCCGCTCCCTCTGACCGCTACCGACCGGGCGTCGCTCGAAGAGGATCTGGCTGCCGCCGGCCTGGAGGTACGCACCGACCCGATGTAGGAGTCGCGCAGGCGGCCCTGCGCTCAGTTCCTGGTGAAGCCGTGCTCCTTCAGCCAGCCCTCGGCGAGCACCGACGGGTCCTCCTTGTCGAGCTCGGCCCGCTTGTTCATCTGGGTCAGGTCCTCGGTGGTGAGGGCGGCCGACACGCGGTTGAGCACGCTCCGGACGTCGTCGGTGGCGGACCGGGCGGTCATGATGGGCACGACGTTGTCGGCGTTCTGCAGCTTCTTGTCGTCCTCGAGGACCACGTATCCCTTGGCCGCGATGGCGCCGTCGCTGGAGAAGATGAGGGCGACGTCGACGTCGCCGTTGTCGAGGGCGCTCTTGGACAGCGGCCCACCTGCGTCGAGCTGCTTGAACTCCTTGAACTTGATGCCGTACGTACTCTCCAAGCCGAGGGCGCAGAACGGGCGGGTAGGGCACTCGGGTGGCCCGCCGAGCACGAGCTGGTTGGCCACGGCGGCGACGTCGGACAGCGTCTTGAGGTTGTACCTCTGGGCCGTTTCCCTGGTGACGGCGAAGGCGTTGGCGTCGATGGCGGGCGAGGGGTCGAGGGCGGTGAGGCCCTTTGGCTCGAGGTGCCCGCGCAGCTTCTCCACGGTCGCTTGGGCGTCCGGGCTCGCCTCCCCCGCGCTCTTGTTGAAGAACTCGAGCTCGGTGGCGGCGTAGCCGGGGTAGAGGCTGATCTCGCCCCGCTCGAGGGCGGGCGCCACGACCTCCCGGCTACCCAGGTTGGGGCGGACCGTCACGGTGAAGCCATCGGCCTCGAGCGCCCCCTCGTAGATGGCGGCGAGGATGGCGCTCTCGGTGAAGTTGAAGGCGCCGATGGTGATGGTGTCGCGGGCCTGACCTCCGGCCGTCTCCTCCTCGTCGTCGTCGCCGCAGCCCGCCACCACGAGGGCCAGTACGACCAGGAGCGCTCCGACGACGTGCCTGCGGTGGGATCCCATCGCGTTCCCCTTCTCATCCCCCCACGGCGGGCGCCGTGGCGACGAACAGCTCATTCTTGCCTGAATCTCTGCCTCGCAGCCCGGCGGGCACCAGGAGTCGCTGGACTCCGGCCAGGACCAGCTCGGTGAGCACGGACAGGACCGCCACCAGGACGGCGCCGGCGAAGACCTGCACGTAGTCGCGCTGGTTCAGCCCGTCGATGACGTAGCGGCCGAGCCCACCCCATGCCACCAGGGCGGCGAGGGTGGCGGTGGCGACGACCTGGACGGCGGACGTGCGGATGCCGGCCATGATCAACGGCGAGGCCACGGGCAGCTCCACCCGGCGGAGCACCTGGGCGCCGGTCATGCCCATGCCGCGGGCCGACTCCCGGATATCGGGATCGACCTCCCGGACGCCGACGTACGCGTTGGTGACCATGGGCGGGACGGCCAGCGCCACGAGGGCGCAGAAGGCGGGCGTGGCGCCGATCCCGAAGAGCTGCACGGCCAGCACGAGGATGGCGAACGACGGGATGGCCCGCCCGACGTTGGAGAGGTTGATGGCGAGCCACCCGCCGCGGTTGAGGTGGCCGAGGACGATCCCGACGGTGAGGGCCACGATCGCCGCCGTGAGCGTGGCCGCAAGGGACATGACGACGTGCTCGTACAGCCGATGGGGGATACCGGCCGTGCCGCGCCAGTGCTCGGCGGTCGTGAACCACTCGACGACGTCCCCGAGGAACCTCACCGTGGCGTCCGTCGGGTGCGGGCCCACGGCGTGATCAGGCGCTCCACCCCGGCCAGGCCCACGTCGGCGGCCACCGCCAGGGCGATGGACAGAACCGAGCCCACGACCAGCGGCGTGCGGAAGTCGCGGATGAGACCTTCGAGGATGAGCTGCCCGAGCCCTCCCTGGCCGATCACCGCGGTGATCGTCACCAGCCCGATGGTGGTGACGGTGGCGATCCGCACGCCGGCCATGATCGACGGCACGGCCAGCGGGAGCTCGATGCGCAGGAGCTGGCGGCGAGGCGTGAAGCCCATTCCCCGGGCCGCCTCCCGCACGTCGTCGGGCACGGCCTCGAGGCCGGCGAGGATGTTGCGGATGAGGATGAGCAGCGTGTAGCCGACCAGCGCGATCTCCGAGGTGGTGCGGGAGAGCCCGGTCCAGGGGACGAGCATGGCGAGGAGGGCCAGCGAGGGGATCGTGTAGAGGATGCCGGTGCCCGAGAGCACTGGGGTCATCGTCCACCGCCACCGGCGGGCGGTCAGGGCGAGGGGAAACGAGATGGCCAGCCCGAGGACCACCGCGATGACCGTCAGCTCGACGTGCTGGCGCGTGGCGGCGGCGATGTCGTCGGTGTGGCGGGAGACCCAGTCCCAGCGCACCCAGGGGTCGCCGGCCGCGGCGAGCGGACCACCTCGGAGCACTGCGGCAGACTATCGGCGCCGCGGTCGGCGGTGACCCCAATGATCCGCCTCGAGTCCATCACCAAGCGCTTCGCGAACGGCCTCGTCGCCGTCGACGCGCTCGACCTCGAGGTGGGCGAGGGTGAGGTCTGCATCCTGGTCGGGCCGTCGGGGTGCGGCAAGACGACGACGCTCAAGATGATCAACCGACTGATCGAGCCGTCGAGCGGCCGCATCTACCTCGACGGCGACGACGTCACGACCGTCGACCCGGTGAAGCTGCGACGGCGCATCGGCTACGTGATCCAGCAGGTGGGCCTCTTCCCGCACCAGAGCGTCGCCGACAACGTGGGCACCGTCCCCCGGCTGGTGGGCTGGGACCGCCAACGGGCGAGGCGTCGGGTCGACGAGCTCCTGGAGCTGGTGGGCCTCGAGCCCGGTGTGTTCCGCGACCGCTACCCGCACCAGCTCTCGGGGGGCCAGCGTCAACGGGTGGGAGTGGCCCGGGCCCTCGCCGTCGACCCCCCGGTGCTGCTGATGGACGAGCCCTTCGCCGCCATCGACCCCATCGCCCGCGACCGCCTCCAGCAGGAGTTCCTGCGCCTGCAGGAGGAGGTGAAGAAGACGGTCGTCTTCGTCACCCACGACATCGACGAGGCCGTACGCCTGGGCGACCGCATCGCCATCCTGCGCCAGGGCGGCGTGCTGGAGCAGTACGCGTCGCCGGGCGAGGTGCTGGGCCGCCCGGCCACGCCCTTCGTCGCCGACTTCGTGGGTGCCGACCGCGGCCTGAAGCGGCTGTCGGTCACCGCCATCGACGCCGCCGATCTGGCGACGCTGCCGACGGTCACCCCGACGACGTCGCTCCACGACGCCCGGCGTGCGATGGACGGGGCCGGCGCCGCATGGGCCCTGGTAGTGGAGGACGGCGACCGGCTGGTGGGGGTTGTCCCGCGATCGAAGGCGCACGGCGACGGGACGGCGGCCGACCGCTGTACGCCACTGGAGGCGTCGGTCCCGGCCGGCGCCACCCTGAAGGACGCCTTCGCCGAGCTCCTCCTGCACGACACCG
>DASZJY010000140.1:0-8755 GCA_035947635.1 Acidimicrobiales bacterium
CCTCGTCGTTGGCGAACGTCGTGAAAGTGAACTCCCTGGGCGTGAGCAGCTCCGCGTAGGCGGCTGCCACCCGGCGGGGCGTCTCCCGTGTGTGCTCGGCACCGGGGTCCTGGCCGAGGGCGAGCAGCAGGTCGGACACGGCCTGCTCGGCCCCGTCGAGATCGATGCGTGCGCCGCTCCGGATGACCCGGAGCGCGGGCCGCTCGGGGACCTCGGCGTCGAGGCGGTCGGCCAGGGGGGCGATGGTCACGGGCGTCTCCTCACCAGCTCCCTGTTCGTCCACTCTATAACATAGAAGTGCTCCTAATACAGTTCGCGGCGCCATCCCGAGGGGTTCCCACCGGGCGTGGGCCGCTCGGGTGGCAGTTCCTCCGGCGATGGGCGAGCTCCTCCAGCCGGTCTCAGGTAACTCGGAGCCCGAGGTCGACCTCGCGACGCAGCTCACCGGCGGAGGCTGAGACGGCCCCCTTCGGGTCCAGCGCGAGCCCCTCGACGAAGCCGCGGTGGTAGGCCTGACAGGCCTTGCGGCCCGCCCAGGGGCGCAGCCCCGGGATGGCTGGAAGACCGAGGGAGTCGGCGATGCCGAGGCTGAGGCACTCCAGCCGTCGAGGGAGTTCCTGTCCGGCCTAGCGCCGGCGACCGCCTCTCCCACCGTCGTGCCTTTCGAGCCGACGATGGGTAACGACCAGAGGTCATCGAGGTCGGTGGCCCGCCAGTTCTGAGGCGGGTTCTCGGACGACGCCCTCGGCACCTTGGTCTCGCCCAGGAACCCGGCGTCGGGCGCCCCGGTGGTCTCCGAACGGCTCGGTACAGCCCGGGGCCGCTCGTCGCGCCGCCGCGCCGGCCGAGGTCGAACGCGACCTCCACGTCGTCGACGCCCGCCCGAGTGGCGGCCACCGCCAGCACGCGCGTGACGCCCTGGTCCAGGCAGCCGTCGCCGAAGAGCGTCCCGCCGCCGTCCAGGGCGAGGCCGTGGGCGTTGTCCCAGTCGTGGAAGACCTTGGCCAAGAGGTCGCCGAGGGAGATGCGGGGGTAGCCCCTGTCCTCGCCCTCACGGCGGCGAACGTCCGGCGCTCGACGACCCCCGCCGGGAGCAGCCGCAGCGGGAGGGCCAGCTCCCGCAACGCCGTTGCCGTGTCGGAGGCGACCTTGCGTTGCAGTCCCTCCCAGAACGCCGGGTAGCGCAGTTGCCAGAACTCCCGCATGGCCGCGGCGGGAGTACGCAGGTGCCCGGCTGCGAAGGCGTCGGTGAGGTAGTGGAGGGCGGCGGCCTCCCGGGCCATGTCCCGCGACACGGCACCGCCCTCCCGCCCGAGGAGCCACGCCTGGTCGAGAGCCCGCTCGTGGAGAGCGTGGTAGGCGCGCGTGGCGGAGCCGAAGAGGGCGGGCGGTCGCCCGCGGTCAACGGGCCTCGTCGCCCATGGGCGACGAAGTGGTCGTCGTTGGACGAGCCCAGGGCGAGGAAGCGGTCCCGTACCGTCCGCTCGACGTCGGTCTCCGCGGCGCTCGGGCTGAAGTTGAACGTGGCGAACTCCCCACCGGGCCTGAAGCGGACGTCGACCTCCTTCTGGTCGGCCGCCATCACGTTCAGCGCGGCGACGACTCGTCGCGGGTCCCCAGCCGCTCGCCGCCGTCGCCGGCGCGGGCGGCCAGGGCGAACAGCCCGTCCGACGCGAGCGCCTGGGCGCGAGTCCCCACCCGGCGCGGCGACGGGGAAGCCGTCGGCGACGAAGAAGTCGCCGCTCAGGGCAACGACGTCGCCGAAGGCGAGCAGGACCGCTCTTCCGGAGCATCCCCGCCGACGTTGACCCGAGCGCCGGCCGTGGCCGCGTCGCCCAGGGCCCGGTGCTCCTGGGCCTTCATGGTCCGGTCAGCCCTTCTGGCCGGGGAACACGTCGTCCTCGGAGCGGTGCCACACGGGGTGGTCGCCCGACGTCTCGACGTTGAAGCCGTAGTCGTACGCGATCGACCCGCCGATGCTCCCGCCGACGACCGTCAGGACGGCCGCGGCAAGGGTCAGGACGAGCACGACCGCACCGGTGTGCTGGTCGCCGTCGTACGCGAACCAGCGCAGGCCGATGTCGACCAGGACCAACACGGTGACCGCCACCATGGTCCAGGCGTGGGCGTTGACGGTGCGGCGGGCCTGGGTGCCCTTCTCGGTCGACTTGAGCCAGTCCCAGAAGCCGGTCAGAGCGGCGAAGACCGACACGACGGCCCCGCCGACCAGCGTGAAGGTCCCGGCCCGGTAGAAGTCCCGGGCCCACTCCTGGTCCTGCCCGGCGAACGAGATCAGGTCGAAGGCGGCGACGAGCATGTAGGCCCCGACGGGGATGTCGGTAAGCGGTGGATGCAGCGGCTTGCCCGCCCACCCCCGCAAACCCTTGAACTTCCGGCCCCGGAGCGTCAGCGCGGGGCGGAACGACAGCTTGCGCATGGGTCACTCCTCCCGATGCTCAGGTCTTCTTGGCTTTGGGGACCACCGCGACGCAGCACTCGCCGGGCCTGGGGTCCGGACAGGCCTCGAGGTCGCTGCCCTCCATGCCTTCCACCACGCCCTCGAGCAGGGCGAGGTTCATGCCGCAGACAAGGTCGCGGTGCGTCTCGGAGAGCGCGTGGAAGGGGCAGTTGCCCAGCCGTACCGTCCGGCCCTCCCGGTGGGGCTCGTAGCCATAACGGCCGAGGACCTCGGTGAGGGCGGCCAGCCGCCGCTCGCGGCTGGACCGACCATCGAGGCGGTCTGCCGCCTGCTGCCCCAGGGCCCGACCGAAGCGGCGACCGGCCTCGTCCACCCTGTCCCGGACCCGCCGCTTGCCGTCGTCCTCCTCCACCGCCTGAGCCAGCAGCTCAGCTGCCAGGTCATAGGTACGCGGTGGCAGGCTGACGGCGTGGTCGGCGGACGAACGGCGGTAGAGCTTGGCCGGGCGGCCCGCTCCTGGCCCGGTGCGGCCCGTCAGCCGTCGGAACGTGGCCTCGAGCAGGCCGGCCTCGACCAGCTTGTCCAGGTGGAACGCGGCCAGGGCGCGCTGGATGCCGACCCCCTCGGCCGCCTCGTCCCTGCTGACGTCCCGCCGCTGTGCGGTGACGTACCGGTACAACGACCGTCGCACGGGCTCCTGGAGGGCGCCGATGGCCTGGAGCTCGTCGTCACGCGAAGCCCGGTGGTCGGTATGGTCGGCCGGGGGACCGCTCACGTCGCCCAGCCTCGGTCTATCATCAGCATATCTGTAGTTTAGAGCCACGCGGCGTGCTCGGCAAGGACGGACCGACGTCAGCTGCCGTTGATGTCACAAGGGGCGGACGAGCTCCGCCCGGTGCTCCGCTCAAGGCAGGCGCCTCGAAGCGCGGCAGGCACAGTTCCGGCCCCCGCAGTTTCCACCGCCCAGTCGCCGGTGACAGAAGGAGCTCGCCCAGCCTATAATGAAGAGCGATAGGTTTTAGACAGCCCGGAGGTCGCGATGACCAACAAGACCTTGCCCCCGGCTTGTGCAGGCGCACTCGTCGGCGGTCGTGTCCGCGGGAGGCTCGGCGTGCCGGTGGTGGCCGCCGTCGTCATTGCTCTTCTCCTCACCGGCGGAGGGCGGGAGCCACGGTTCCGTGAGCTCGGTCTCGTCGTTGGTGGCTGAGAGCGCCCTGCGTCGACGACCGTCGCGTCGATAGCGCGGGGGAGAGACATGGACTGGGCGGGCTGGGCGCTGTTCGGGCTGGTCGCCACCACCGCCCTGACCGCGGTCATGATCGCCGCCCAGCTGGCTGGCCTCAGCCGCCTCGACCTACCCCTGCTCCTGGGTACGGTCGTCCACGAGGACCCCGACAAGGCGAGGGTGGCGGGGTTCTTCATCCACCTCGCGGTGGGCCAAGGTTTCGCGCTCGGCTACGCCGCGAGCTTCGCCCTGCTCGATCGGGCCAGCTGGTGGCTGGGCGGCCTGCTCGGCATGCTGCACGTCGCCGTCGCCCTGACCGTGCTCGTCCCCATCCTCGCTGGCGTGCACCCCCGCATGGCCTCGACCCGGGCCGGCCCGGCATCGACGGCGACGCTGGAGCCCCCCGGACTGGCCGGTCTGAACTACGGGACGCAGACCCCGCTCGTGGCCGTCGCCGCCCACCTCGTCTACGGCGTCGCCCTCGGTGTCCTGCTCGAGGCTGGCTGATCATGCGCCGGCTCGTGGCCGCTCCGGGCGATGTCGACGCCGTCGCAGCCTACGGCCGCCTCCGCCGGGTCGGTCCCCGACGACCCGGCGTGCGGCTGAACATGATCGCGGCCGTGGACGGCGCCGCCTCGCTCGACGGCCGCTCGGGGGCACTGGGCGGCCCCGCCGACAAGACCTTGTTCGCCTTACTGCGTTCCCTGGCCGACGTGATCCTGGTCGGTGCCGGGACCGTGCGGGCGGAGCGCTACGGTCCCGTCCGCCTCGATGATGGCGCCCGGGCCCGGCGCAAGGGATGGGGACTGCCAGCCGTGCCGCCCGTCGCGGTGGTCACCCGCGCCTGCCGTCTCGACTGGGACTCGCCGTTCTTCACCGAGGCCGAACAGCGCCCCCTGATCGTCACCGTCGCCTCCGCCCCCGCCGCCAACCGCGAGCGCGCCGCGTCGGTGGCCGACGTGATCGTGGCCGGCGACACCGAGGTCGACTTCCGCGAGGCCGTGGGCGCGCTCGCCGCCCTGGGCCACGACAACGTGCTGGCCGAAGGCGGCCCGGCCGTCGCCGCCGAGCTGGCGGCCGCCGGACTCCTCGACGAGGTGTGCCTGAGCGTGTCGCCTGTCCTCACCGCTGGTGACGGGCACCGGATTCTCGTCGGCTCCCCACTCGCGCCTCCCCTCCGCCTCTCGCTCGTCCATGCGCTCGAAGCCGACGGCTATCTCTTCCTGCGGTACCGCCGGAGGTGACCCCGGCCGACACCCGCCACCGGCGCGGCCCGGCGCCCATCGAGGACTACGCACTCCTCGGCGACACCCGCACGGCCGCCCTCGTGGCCTCCGACGGTTCGATCGACTGGCTCTGCATCCCCCGCTTCGACGGCCAACCCCTCTTCGGCCGCCTGGTCGGCGGCCCGGCGGCAGGGATCTTCCGCCTCGGTCCGTCCCGTCCTTCGACCGTCGTGAGTCGCCGCTACCTCGCCCACTCCACCACCGTGGAGACGACCTGGGACGGCCCGGACGGCCGGCTCACCCTCACCGAGGGCTTGGTCGCCGAGGTCAGCGGGCGGCTCCTACCCTCCACACTCCTCGTACGACGCCTCTCCGCCGAGGGGGGTCCGGTGGAAGCCGTCGTCGACTTCGATCCCCGCCTCGGCGAAACCCGCCGCCCGCCCCGGTACAGGTACCGGAACCAGGTCCTCGTCTGCAGCTGGCCGGCCACCGCCATCGCCCTGCACGTGACGCCGAGCATACGGATCGAAGCGGGCCGACCGACCACGGTCACCGTGACCCCCGCCGAGCCGTTGACCGTTGCGCTCACCGTCGCCGACCGTGAACCGCTCGTCTACGTGGACCCGGCGGCGGCCTGGACCGCCCTCGGAGCGGACGAACGGCGGTGGCGGGCCTGGTCTGAGGGAATCGACGGCGACCTCCCCCAACGTGACGCCGTCATACGCAGCCTGCTCACCCTGCGCCTGCTGACCTACTCACCCTCGGGGGCGCCGGTCGCCGCCCCGACCACCTCCCTGCCCGAGGATCCCGGCGGCGTGCGCAACTGGGACTACCGCTTCGCCTGGCCCCGTGACGCCAGCATCGGTATCGCCGCCTTCCTCGGCGCGGGCAAGGAGGAAGAAGCCCGGCGGTTCCTCGCCTGGCTGCTGCACGCCACCCGTCTCGACCGTCCTCGCCTGCCCGTCCTGCTCACCCTTCACGGCAAGCACCCGACTCGTGAACGCGAGCTCGACGGGTGGCCCGGCTACGCCCGGAGCGTGCCCGTCCGCGTCGGCAACAGTGCGGTCGACCAGCACCAGCTCGACGGGTACGGCTGGGTCCTCGACGCCGCCTGGGTGCTCACCCAGGCGGGACACGGCCTGTACTCCGAGACGTGGCGAACCATGGCCCGCTTCGCGGACATGGTCGCCGCCCACTGGCGGGAGCCCGACGCCGGCATCTGGGAGGTGCGAGGCTCTCCCGCCCACTACGTCCACTCCAAGCTCATGGCGTGGCTGGCACTCGACCGGGCCCTACGCATTGCCGGCCATCACCGCGTCTCGGCCCGCCGCCGAAGCCGCTGGACGGCCGAGCGGGAGGCACTCGCCTCCGACGTCGTGACCCGGGGCTTCGACCGGGCCAGAGGCACCTTCACCCGCAGCTACGGCTCCCACGACCTCGACGCCGCTCTGCTCGTCTTGCCGCTACTCGGGATGGAGCCGGCCGACTCCCCCCGCGTCCGCGGAACCATCGAGGCCATCAGGCGCGAACTCGGCGCCGGGGGGCCGCTGCTCTACCGCTACCGGCCGGGCGAGGACGGCCTGCCCGGCACCGAGGGCGCCTTCCTGCCGTGCTCCTTCTGGCTCGTGCAGGCCCTCGCCAAGACAGGGCGGCTGGCCGAGGCGGCCGATGGGCTCGAAGCGCTGGTGGCGCTCGGGAGCCCACTCGGGCTGTTCGCAGAGGAGATAGAGCCTGGCACAGGCCGTCACGTCGGCAACTACCCGCAGGCCCTCACCCACGCCACCCTGGTGCAGGCCGCGCTCGCGCTTCGAGACGCAGGCACCGGTCAGTGACGCCATCGCCGCCTTTCGCCCCCCTCTGAGACGCCGGGAGGCTTCCAACCGACGCTGCCGCCCCGGAGCGGGTGGAGATCGCAGGCCTCGCAGGCAAGGGTGCGTGACGGTCGCCGCACAGCCCACTCGGCGGCGAGAAGGAACACCGCCCCGCCCAGGTAGCCCCCGACGACATCCGACGGCCAGTGGGCTCCGACAGAGATCCGGCTGACGCCGACCATGACCAGCGCCAGCCCGGCGAGGCCCGCGGAGGCCGCCCACGCCCAGCGACGCCGCGTGACCAGATAGATCCACGGTGGGACGAGCCCCCAGAACGCGGCGGCCGCCAGCACGTGACCGCTGGGAAAGGAGCTCCCGAAACCGGCCGCCACGACGGGGCGGGGGCGGTCGACGACGGCCTTGAGGAACAGCTCGAGGGAGAGAGCGGCCGGGAACGCGGCGATCAGGACCACCGCAAGCTGGCGGCATCTCCCCCACGCGAGGGCCACCATCGGGATGGTGAGAGCGGCGAGCAGCCAGCGCGATCCGAGGTCACCGGCCTGCCGCATGAGGGAGCGGAACCACGCCGCGTCGATGTCCAGGACCGCGTCGCGCACGGGTATGTCCCATGCCAAGAGGTCATGGTTGGCGACGCGAGCCAGGAGACCGAGAAGCAGGAACACGATGGCCACGCCGACGGCGACGACTGGCGAGAGAACGCTCGAAGGCGCGGGGACCCCGAGCGCGGCCCGGGCCGAGACAACGGCCAGCGCAGTCTTCGGCGAGGGCTGGTCGGTGGGGTCCCGTCCTACCGACGACCAGAGGCTCCGGCCCCGCCCGTCGAGGAGGAACGCCCCGGGGAGCAGGTCGTCGGAGAGCCGCAGACCAAAGCGGGCGGCCACGCCACCGCCGGCGTCGGAGAGGAGGGGGAACCGCAGACCCAGCTCGGTTCTAAGCCGCGCCGAGTCGCGGGGCGGGTCGGGCGAGATGGCCACGACCTGCACGCCTTGTCCCTTCAGCGCCTCCTGCTTGTCGCGCAACTGCGCGAGCGCCATACGGCAGTGCGGTCACCAGTGACCCCGGTAGAACCACAGAAGGACGGGTCCCTTGGCGAGGAGGTCTCGCAGGCAGACCGTCTCTCCCAGGGCCGTGGGCAGGCAGAAGTCCCCCGCCGCGCCGGAAAGGGGAGAGCCCGTGGCGGTCACTCCTCGAGCATCCCGAGCGGACTGTGGTCGATGACGGCGCGGGTCCAGGCCGGCGGGACCGGATGGCGGAGGGCGATCGCGAGGGCGATCACCCCGACAGCAAGGAAGAACACGGACGCCGAGAGCGCGCACACCTCCAGCCACACGACTCCCTCGACGTACCCACCCGCCCGCAGGTAGTTGGCCGTCGAGCCGACGGCGACGTACACGGACAGGGCGGTGGAAACAATGGACAGCGCGGCATAGAACGACCGGCTGCGGAGCCGCCGGCGCGGCAACGCGAGCGAGGGTGGTGGCACCCCGATCGCCTCTGCCAGCGGGAGGACGAGGTCCAATGCTCGGCGCCGAACGACGGCCCGTCGGCGAGCCACTCTCCTTCTGGGGTTGAGGCCGCGTACGGCGTCCGCGACCAGGACGGCGACGGAGGCCAGGATCCCCGCGCCCATGATCGACGGTACGAAGATCGGCCGGGCGCCGGGATGCCCGAGGTCATCCTCCAGGTCGGCGGTCCAACTGAGCACGACCTTCCGCCAGGACCTCATGCCGCGTCTCCCACTCGGGCCTCCTGGCCGATCTCGACGGTCCCGCGTGTGCCGTCGACCGTGATGGTCATCCCGGTCCTGATCCGCCTGGTTGCCCCCTTGGCATTCAGCACGGCCGGAAGGCGGAACTCCCGCGCCACGATGGCGGCATGGGACAACGGGCCACCCTCCTCCATCACGATCCCGCCGGCGGTGAGGAACAGCGGCGTCCAGGAGGGATCGGTCGAGCGGCCTACCAGGATCTCGCCGCGGGTCAGGTCGCGCGCCTCGGACCGGTCGGCGACCACCCGGGCCCGACCTGTGACCCGGCCCGGGGAGGTCGCCCAC
>DASZJY010000141.1:0-1583 GCA_035947635.1 Acidimicrobiales bacterium
CAGACGCCTGTGGCGAGGACCTTTACGCGCACCTCGCCAGCGCGGGGCGCCTCGAGGTCCACGTCATGGCGGAGCTCGAGGGGCTGCCCCAGGGCGGTGAGCACCGCCGCCTGCGTCACCGCAGCCCTCGCTGGCGGTCCTCGCGCTCGGCCGCCCGCACGCCGTAGCCGACGATGATCGCGGGGAGCAGGACGACCGAGCCCACGGCCATGGCGGCCACCACCACCGCCACGACCGCCGGTGTGAAGGTGGTCGCCGCTCCCACGAGGAAGGCGACAACGGCCACCCCGAGCGAGCCGTAGCCCAGACGTCGACCGGTGGAGGCCAATCGCCCGATGCGAGCGCGCCGGGAGCGCACCGGATCGCCGTCGCTCGTCTCCCTCATCGCCTCATCGCCCTCATCTCCTCACCAGGTCCACCCGGCCTCGTCGAGCAGCCGAGCGAGGCGCCGCTCGAGCGACGCCAGCGAGAAGTGACGCCTGGCGATGGCCAGGTTCGCCTCCAGCAGATGGCCGTCGGGGCCCTCGAGCCACCGGTCGAGCGGACCCGGGTCGTCGGCGGGAAACCAGCGGAAGCCGAAGGCGGCGATCTCCCGGGCGACCGGGTATCGGCCGATGGCGAGCGGGCGGCGGTGGATGACCGACTCGAGCGCAGGGTTGCCGAACCCCTCCCATGTCGAAGGCAGGACGACGGCGTCGGCGGCGGCGTAGGCGTCGGCGACGGTCGTTTCGCCGGGAAGGCGTCGGACGACTCTCACGGTCGCGGCGGCGAGCACCTCGTCGAGCTCGTCCTGGTACCCGTCCTCGGCCGGCCCGACGAGCCAGTAGGCGGCGCCCAACCCCTCCGCGAGTCGCAGCCCGGCGGCCACGTTCTTGCGGGCGATGGCCCGGGTGGGCTGGACCAGCAGCCGCTCCGTGGGCGCCACCGCGACCGTCGCACGGGTCTCCTCCCGCCGCCCCGGCGCGGCGTCGACGTCGAAGCAGTTGGGTACGGCGGTCGCCCGGACGCCCCGTTCGGCCAGCTGAGCCCGGCTCACGAGGTTCACGGTGACGTGGGCCCACGCCGGGTCGGTGGGAGGGAAGCCGTCGACGTCCTCGTAGGGAGGGCGCTGCCACGGGAGGTCGTGGTGGTGGAGGACCGCCGGCCGCCCGGCGAGGGCGGCGGCCACCGCTTCGGCGGCGTGGCGGTTGAGCGGGAGGGAGCAGACGTTCTCCACCACGACGAGGTCGGCATCACCCAACGCGTCGGCGACGTCTGCGACCTCCAGCGATGCGTCGGCGTCGATGGCCAGCCCGGGAAGGACGCGGTCGGCGTCGCCCGCCCCCGCCACCGTCACGACCCGGAAGCCGAGGGAACGGAAGGCGCCTGCCCACTTGCCCGCCTCGACCGACACACCGTCGGCGTGCCCGAGCCGGTAGGAGAGGATCGCCACGGTCGGGGCCACGGGCGCAAGTGTGACTCAGGCCGAAGGTGGTCCGGCTCGCCGGTGGGGCAGGGGCCCCCGCCGGCATGCGGCGGGCGTGGTCCGAAGGACCCGGGTGCCCGCCGCCGACAACCGGCTCGGCCTCTGTTCAGCGGGGCCG
>DASZJY010000142.1:0-8515 GCA_035947635.1 Acidimicrobiales bacterium
GTTGGCCCGAGCCCGGCGACGCGTTCCGTCCTGCTTCGGTCCACCTAGCCTCGGGCGGGTGCGGGTCCAGGTAGGGAGGCCGATGCCGGCGACGCCGAGGCGATGAACGAGCCGTACGCGATCGTGGGCGACGTCCACATACTCCCGTCGTCGGAGGCGGCGCCGGGGTATGGGGTCCTCCCTGTGAACGCCTTCCTCATCGGTGGCGAGGACCGAGTCCTCGTCGACACCGGCCTTCCGTCCGAGCAGGACGAGTTTCTCCAAAGCCTGTGGTCGCTCGTCGAGCCGGACGACCTTCGATGGGTCTTCCTCACCCACGAGGACCCGGACCATGCCGGCAACCTGATGGCCGTGCTGGAGGCAGCCTCCCAGGCCCGGCTGGTCACGAACTACGTCACCGTCGGCAAGCTGCTCGAGGGCATCCCTTCGCTGCCGATCGACAGGGTCGTGGTGGTCAATCCCGGCCAACCTTTCCCGGCGACCGAGCGCGGGCTGCACGTGGTCCGCCCGCCCGTGTACGACGCGCCGGGCACCGTCGGGCTCCACGACCCGGTGACAGGTGTCGTCCTCACCGTCGACTCGTTCGGCGCCTACCTTCCCGAGCTCGTCGGGGACCTGGGCGACGTCGCCGAGGGCGACGCACTCCGGGGGTTCGAGGACTTCAACCGGGCCAACCATCCATGGGTCACCCTCGCCGACCAGGCGAAGCTCGAGCAGTCGCTGAGCGCCCTTCGCCGCCTGGAGCCCACGCTTCTGCTGAGCTCCCATGGCGTCCCTGCCCGAGGTCGCACCGACGCCCTCCTCGAAGCGATGGCTCGTCTCCCGCAGATGGACCCGTATGAGCCACCCGATCAGGAGCAGTTCGAGGACCTGAAGGAGGAGATGGGGGGCTGACCCGGCACGGCTCCGTCGAGACCGCCTCACCCAGACGGTTTCTCCGCCACCACCTCGTACCAGTCGCCGTCCGTGCGGTACGTGTCGTCGAGGACACGCAACCCGCTCGTCTCCAACCGGTCGCGCAGATCTCCGACTCGGAACGGCCAGAAGGTGAGCTTGTGGCGCCTGGCCGCCAAGCTGCCGTCCGTGTCGACGAGGAAGATGATCTCCACCTCGTGGGCCGACTCCCACTCGGGCGCGTAGCTCCAGACGTACAGCGGCACGCACCGGCGGCCGTCTCGCTGGAGCACACGGTCGGGGAAGGTGAGCCGGCGCCGCTCGCGCCGGAGCTTCTCCCAGTTGCGGGCGTTGACGACCATCAGCCCTCCGGGCCCGAGCACGCCCGCCATCCCCTGAAAGGAGACGATCATCTCCTCGGCCCGCAGGTGGGAGACCGAGTTGCCCAGGCACAGCACAAGGTCGAAGCGTTGGTCGAAGGTCCCGGGCAGGTCCTTCCAGCGGCACACTCGCAGGGGCACCTCGACCCCCGCCTCGGCCACTCGCCGACGGGCGGCTCGCACCATGGCCTCGCTGCCGTCGGAGCCCCATACCCGGTGTCCACGGCGGGCCAACGCAACCGCGTCGGCCCCCACCCCGCAGGCGCAGTCGAGCACGGTTGGATCGGTGCGGGCAGCGAACCGATCACCCAGGCGGTCGAGGACGGCCTCCGCCTCCACGTGCTCGTCGGGCACGAGCCACTCGTAGTCATCGGCAAGGTCCCGGTACTGGTCGCCGGCGGCGGGGGGCACGCTTCCAGTCAAGCCGGGCGAGACTGGACACCATGAGCGAGCGGGTCGAGCTGGTCTGGTACGGCGACGACGGGCCCTGGTACGACCACGGCCCCCAGCATCCTCTCCGGCCCGCCCGGGTCATCCTGACCCGTGAGCTCATCCACGCGCTCGAGCTCCTCGACGGCGACACGGTCCGGGAGTCGCCGGCTCGCGACGCCACCGACGACGAGATCGGCCTGGTGCACACCGAGCGCTACGTCGACGCGGTCCGCCGGGCCGGCCACGGCGAGCGGGGGCCTTGGTCGCAGTTCGGGTTCGGCCCGGGCGACAACCCGATCTTCCCGTTGATGCACGAGGCCGGCGCCAGGGTGGTGGGCGCTTCGCTCGCCGCCGCCGAGGCGGTGTGGTCGGGCCGGGCCGACCACACCTTCAACCCCGCCGGAGGCCTTCACCATGCGATGCCCGAGCGGGCCAGCGGCTTCTGCGTCTACGACGATCCGGCGGTGGCCATCGCCTGGCTGCTGGCAAACGGCGCCCAGCGGGTGGCCTACGTCGACGTCGACGTGCACCACGGCGACGGCCCGCAGGCGATCTTCTACGACGACCCGCGCGTCCTGACCGTGTCGCTCCACCAGGACGGGCGCACCCTCTTCCCGGGGACCGGGTTCGTGGACGAGCTCGGCGGCGGCGACGCCGCCGGCACCAAGGTGAACGTGCCGCTTCCGCCCTTCACCCCGGACGCGGACTGGCTGCGAGCGTTCCGCCAGGTCGTGCCCCCGATGGTCGAGGTCTTCGCTCCCGACGTGCTGGTGACCCAGCTCGGCTGCGACACTCACCACACGGACCCCCTGGCCAGCGTGTCGCTGACGACGGCCGCCTACCGGGAGACGGCCGCCGCATTGCACCAGCTCGCCCACCGCTGCGCCGGCGGGAGGTGGGTGGCGACCGGCGGCGGCGGCTACCAGTGGGCACGGGTGGTGCCCCGGGCCTGGGCGCTGTACTTCGCCGAGATGGCACGGGCCAGAGTGCCCGACGATCTACCCGTCAGTTGGGTCGAGCGAGCAGAGCGAGAGGCCGGGACCTCGGTTCCCACGACGTTCTCCGAGGCCCCGGTGACGCCGTCCTACGACGTCGGGCCGGCCGTCGACCACTCGCTGGCGACGGTGAGGGACCTCGTCCTCTCCCGCCACGGGTTGACCTGAGGCGCCGGCGATCGTGCTGGGTAATGTTCCGGCATGACACAGATCATCACCGGGCTGACCGACGACGACATCACGACAGTGGGTGGCCCGCCCAGTCCTCGGCTCGCCGCCGACCCCGACGCCGCCGACGCTCCCGCTGACTCCACCGACGCCGCCGACCCCACCGACTCCACCGACGCCGCCGACGCGCCGGGCGTCGACCCCGACACCACCGACAGCCCCAGCGTGGGAGACGCCACCGACTCGGTCGACGCCCCCGCCGCTCCCGACAGCGTCGACACCACGGACGAGTCCTCGGGCGACACCACCGACAGCGCCGACACCACCGACGCCACCGACCAGGCCGACCCGAGCGACGCCGACGCCACCGACGCGAACGACGGCGACGGCGACGTCGACGCAGCCGACAGCTAGCAGACGCCTTTCCGGATGACGAGCCTGGCGCGGTGCGTCGGGGACACCAAGCGCTTCCTCGACCACCACTGGGGACGCGCGCCCCTCCACCGCGTCGGCGCCGACGAGTCGGGCTTCGCCGACCTGTTCTCGCTCGACGACGTCGACCACCTCGTGTCGTCGACCTCTCCCCGCCTTCCCGCCTTCCGCCTCGTTCGTGACGGTAGGCCGCTCGAGTCGAGCCGCTACACCAGAACGGCGAGGATCGGCGGCAAGACGGTCTCCGGCGTGGGCGACCCCCGCCGGGTCTTCGAGGAGTTCGACGGCGGGGCGACGATCGTCCTCCAGGGGTTGCAGCGGTACTGGCCTCCGCTCACCCGGTTCTGCCGGTCGCTCGAGCTCGAGCTGACCCAGGCTGTCCAGGCCAACGCCTACGTGACGCCGGCCCGGTCGCGCGGCCTCGGCGTGCACTACGACACCCACGACGTCTTCGTCCTGCAGCTGGCGGGGAGGAAGGCCTGGGAGGTTTACCCGCCGGTGCTCGCCGACCCGCTGCCGTCGCAGCCCTGGTCGTCCGACCGGGGCGCTCCGGAGGAGGCCTGCCTCTCCGCCGAGGTGCAGGCGGGCGACTGCCTCTACGTGCCGCGGGGCTTCCTGCACTCGGCGCACGCCCAGCAGGACCTCTCCGCCCACCTGACCATCGGGGTACCGACCCAGACCCGCCACGACGTGGCCAAGGTGATCGTCGGCGACACCGCCGACGCCGACTGGTTCCGAGGCGGCCTCTCACCGGGCTACGCCGACGACCTCGACACGCTGGCCGACGACATCCGGGAGCTGGTCGGGCGCCTGCGGGAGTGGCTCGACACCGTCGACGCCGACGACGTGGCCCAGAGGATGGCGGCCAGCTTCTGGAAGGCGCGCCCCCCCATGCTCAGCGGCCAGCTCCACCAGCTGCTGGCACTCGACAAGGTGGGCGACAACTCGGTGCTGCGGCGGCGGAAGGGCTCGGTGTGCCGGATCACCGCCGGCGGTGACCACCTCCGGGTGCTCCTTGGCGACAGGGAGCTGCACATGCCTGCCGCCCTCGGCCCGGTGATGCACCGCATCGTCGCCCAGAGCAGCCCGTTCCCGCTGTCGGCGCTGGCCGACGAGCTCGACGAGCCGAGCCGCGCCGTGCTCGTCCGCCGGCTGGTCCGCGAGGGGCTCCTGGAGATCGTCACGCTTGGTTGAGCCGCGCTGCTCCGCCATCTCGTCGACCCACGACGAGGGCTTGTGCGGGACCGCCTCGATCGTGCGCAGCTGGCTGCTGGTGGAGCAGCCGGGCCCTTGGGGCTCGGAGGCGGTTGCCCAGAGCGACCTGCCCCTCGAGGTGGCGGAGCCTCTCGCCGAGCAGGCCCGCCGGCACGGGTTTCGGGCGCTCCTCTTACGGCGTCCCGACCGCCCCGACCGCGCCTCGGAGGACGGGCGGCATTGCTACGTCGCCCACTCGAGCCGCCGTCGCACCTGGATCGAGCACCGGCTCGTCACGGACCCGGCCGAGCTACTGGGTGTCGACTTCGCGCGCCTGCAGGCCGGCGAACCGGTGGGCTTCGGAGCGCGCCACGACGGGCCGCTCTTCCTCGTCTGCACGAACGGTCGCCATGACCCCTGCTGCGCCCAGTTCGGGCGCCCGGTGGCGCGCGCCCTCGCCCGCGACCGCGACTCGGTCTGGGAGTGCTCCCACGTCGGAGGCGACCGCTTCGCCGGGAACCTCGTGTGCCTGCCCCACGGGCTCTACTTCGGGCGCCTCGGGCCGGGCGAGGCGACGAGCGTCGTCGACGACTACGAGCGGGGCCGCATCGCCGTCGAGTTCTACCGAGGGAGGGCCGGCGACCCGTTCGTGGTGCAGGCGGCCGACTGCCTCCTCCGCGCCGAGACGGGCCTGCGCCGTCTCGACGACGTCGAGCCGATCTGGCGTCGCCCGGCAGAGGACGGGGCGGTCGACGTCGGTTTCGACGCCCGCGACGGCCGCCGGTTCGAGGTGCGGGTGGCCGTGCGGCCGGCAGCCGAGGGAAGGTCGCTCACCTGCGCCGCCCGCCACGTCGAGCATCCACCCGTGTACTCACTCGTGTCGCTGCAGGCGATATAGCGGTCAACCCCATCGCGCCGCTCGGGCGGCCGAAGACAGCTGCGAGATGCACGTGGTGCAGACCAGCTTCGACCGGTGCTGGCGGAGGTTGACGGTTGCACCGCAGAACGTGCACATCCGTTCGAGCTTGACCATCACGAGGCGGTCGCCTTCGAGGGAGATCTCCACCAGGTCGTGGTCACCGATGCCGAGGGCACGGCGGAACTCGACGGGGACCACGATGCGGCCGAGGCGGTCGATCGTGCGGGGAATCCCGGCAGAGGACATCGGGCCACCTCGGTACTCTTGGCTGTGTGGGCAAGTTCTACACGACGACCCCGATCTACTACGTCAACGACGCGCCCCACATCGGCCACGCTTACACGACGGTCATCGGCGACGCCCTCTGCCGTTGGCACCGGCTGCTCGGCGACGACGTGCTGTTCCTCACCGGCACCGACGAGTACGGGCTGAAGAACAAGCAGGCGGCGGACGCCCAGGGCTTGCACCCCAAGGTCCTGGCCGACCGCAACAGCGAACGCTTCCGCCAGGCCTGGGACGACCTCGACGTCGCCTACGACGACTTCATCCGCACCACCGAGCCGCGTCACACCAAGGCGGTGCAGGCGTTCCTCCAGGCGATCTACGACAACGGCGACATCGAGCTCAGCACGTACGAGGGCCTCTACTGCGTCGCCTGCGAGGCGTACTACAGCGAGGACGACCTCGTCGACGGCAACTGCCCGGTGCACGGCCGGCCCGTCGAGCGCATGCAGGAGGACAACTGGTTCTTCCGGCTCTCCCGCTACCAGCAGCGCCTCCTCGACCATTATGCGGCCCACCCCGAAGCCGTCTACCCGACGACCCGGCTGAACGAGGTGCTCGGCTTCATCCGCCAGGGCCTCCAGGACATCTCCATCAGCCGCAGCTCATTCGACTGGGGCGTGCCTCTCCCGTGGGACCCGTCGCAGGTCACCTGGGTGTGGTTCGACGCCCTGCCCAACTACCTCACCGCGCCGGGCTACGCCACCGACTCCGAGCGGTTCGCCCACTGGTGGCCGGCCGACTACCACCTGGTGGGAAAGGACATCATCCGCTTCCACGCCGTGTACTGGCCGGCCATGCTGATGGCGGCCGGGCTCGAGCCTCCCCGCTGCGTCGCCTCACACGGGTGGCTCCTCGTGAGCGGCGAGAAGATGTCCAAGACCCGCCTCAACCAGATCGCCCCGGCCGACCTCACCAACGACCTCGGGGTCGACGCCACGCGCTACCAGCTGCTGCGGGACACCCCCTTCGGGCCCGACGGCGACTTCTCCTACGAGGGGATGGTCGCCCGCTACAACGCCGACCTCGCCAACAACCTCGGCAACTTGGTGTCCCGGGTCGCCACCGTCGTCGCCTCCAAGTGCGGCGGCGTCGGCCCCGCGCCGCGGGCGGACAGCCCCTTGCGGTCGGTGTGCGAGGAGGTCTACGCCGCCACTGCGGCCGCCTGGGACCGGCTGTCGCCGTCGGACGCGCTGGAGGCCACCTGGCGCCTGATCCGGGAGACCAATGCCCATCTCGAGGCCAACGAGCCGTGGAAGGCGGAGCCCGGTGCGGCCGTCGACGCGGTGCTGGGCGACGCCCTCGAGGCCGTCCGGGCGGTGACGGTGCTGGCGTCGCCGGCCCTGCCCCGGTCGTGCGCCGAGATCTGGCGCCGGTTGGGCCTGTCAGGGGCGCCCACCGACCAGCGCCTGCCCGAGGCCGCCGCGTGGGGCGGCTACCCGGGAGGGCTGGCGGTGGAGAAGGGCACGCCCCTCTTCCCCCGCCGGCGCTGACGCCGTAGAACGCGCGTCCCGGTCCCGCTCCCGCATGTCCTGGTGCGACAGCCACTGCCATCTGCAGTACGAGGGGGTCCCCGCCGACGCCCTCGATCGGGCCGCGGCCGAGGGGGTGCGACGGGTGATCTGCATCGGCACCGACGCCTCGGAGTCGGCCAAGGCCATCGACGTGGCCCGGGCCCATCCGGACCGGGTGTGGGCGACGGTCGGGCTGCATCCCCACGATGCCATCCAGGGCGTCGACGGGATCGTGGGCCTGCTCGACGCGTCCGAGGTGAAGGCGGTTGGAGAGTGCGGCCTCGACTACCACTACGACCACTCGCCGCGGGAGGTCCAGCGCGAGGCCTTCGCCGCCCAGGTCGCGCTGGCGCACGAGAAGGAACTGGCCCTCGTGGTCCACACCAGGGAGGCGTGGGACGACACCTTCGCCATTCTGGCCGCCGAAGGGATGCCCGAGCGCACGGTGTTCCACTGCTTCACGGGCGGGCCCGACGAGGCCCGGCGCGTCCTCGACGCCGGCGCCTGGCTGTCGTTCAGCGGCATCGTGACCTTCGCCAAGGCCGACGACGTGCGGGCGGCGGCAGCCATCGCTCCTCTCGACCGGGTGCTGGTGGAGACCGATGCCCCGTTCCTCACGCCCGTCCCTCATCGGGGCACTCCGAACTCGCCCGCCTTCGTGCCACTCGTGGGGGCCGCCGTCGCCCGGGCCCGAGGCGTCGACGTGAAAGCGGTGGAGGAAGCCACGTGGGCGGCGTCGGAAGCACTGTTCGACCTCGGGTGAGAGTGCCCACGGCGCGGGCGTGACCCTCAGCCGACGGGAGGCGCGCGAGCTTCTGGTCCGGCACGGCTTGCATCCCAGGCGGGCGCTGGGGCAGCACTTCGTCGTCGATCCCAACACCGTCCGGCGGATCGCCCGCCTGGCCCGCGTCGGGCCGGGCGACAGGGTCGTCGAGGTGGGCGCCGGCCTCGGCGCCCTCACGCTGGCCTTGGCCGAGACCGGTGCGAACGTCACCGCGGTGGAGCTCGACGGCCGCCTGCTTCCGGTGCTCCGCGAGGTCGTCGAGCCGGCCGGCGTGCGGGTGGTCGAGGGCGACGCCCTGCGCCTCGACTGGGATGCCGTGCTGGAGGCCGGGGCTGTCGGAGGTGACCCCTCCTGGGTGCTCGTGGCCAACCTTCCCTACAACGTGGCGACGCCGCTGATCGCCGACCTCCTCGACGGCGTCCCTGCCATCGGGCGCATGCTCGTGATGGTCCAGCGGGAGGTGGCCGAGCGACTGGTCGCCGGTGCCGGCGACGAGGCTTACGGCGCGGTGTCGGTGAAGG
>DASZJY010000143.1:0-2598 GCA_035947635.1 Acidimicrobiales bacterium
GGATCCCGACGCCCGGGTCGTGCGGGTCGACGCCACGCGCGAGCCGCTGCTGGCCAAGGCCTTCCACGTCCGCAGCGCTCCCACCGCGGTGCTGGCCGACGCCGAGGGACGGGTCCAAGCGCGCCTGGTGGGGTCCGAGGCGGTGGAGCGCTGGGCCCTCAGCCGCGGCTGATCGGCTGAGCCCGTCGGCGCGGCTACCGCCCAGCGAGCGAGAGCTCGTGGTTCCAGTAGGGGTGACGCGACTCGTCGGTGGGGCGGGTGAGGATCTCGGCGCCCTGGTCGGTGACCTCGAGGGTGTGCTCGAACTGGGCGGTGCGGCGGCGGTCGGCGGTGACCGCGGTCCAGCCGTCGTCCCACACCCGCACCTTCCAGCTCCCCATCGTGATCATGGGCTCGATGGTGAAGGTCATGCCCGGCTCGAGGACGGTCGTCGCCCTCGGGTCGTCGTAGTGGGGGACGCTCAGCCCGGCATGGAACTGCTCGCCGATGCCGTGGCCCACGAAATCGCGGACGACGCCGTACCCGTGCACCTCGGCGTGCTCCTGGATCGCCCGGCCGATCACGTTGAGGGGCTCGCCCGGAGCCACCGCCGCGATCGCCCGCTCCAGGCACTGGCGGGTGACGGCAATGAGCCGGGCCGAGTCCTCGTCGATCCGGCCCACCGCGAAGGTGGCGTTGGTGTCGCCGTGCACCCCCTCGCGGTAGACGGTGACGTCGAGGTTCACGATGTCGCCCTCTCGCAGCGGGCGGTCGTCGGGGATGCCGTGGCAGACCACCTCGTTCACCGACGTGCAGAGCGCCTTCGGGAACGGCTGGACGGCCCCGCCGTAGTTCAAGGGGCTCGGGTAGCCCCCGACGTCGAGGGTCAGCTGGTGGCAGAGGGCGTCGAGCTCCTCGGTGCTGACCCCGGGCGCCACCGCCTCGCCCAGCGCCACGAGGACGTCGGCCGCCGCCCGACACGTGCGGCGCATGCGCTCGAGGACGTCGGGCGACTTCACGAGGGGCTCGGCCCACCTGTCGACGACGCCCGACTCGGCGTAGGAGGGCCTCGCGATCGCCGCCGGGACCGTGCGCCGGGGCGTGATCCGCCCCGCCCGCACCGGTTGGGTGGACGGCTGGTGGCAGCGCTTGAACTTCCGTCCGCTGCCGCACCAGCACGCCGCGTTGGGACCCAGAACGGTCATGTGACGGGAACCTCGGGGCTTGGGCCCAGCAGGGGACGGGCGCCGTGGTCGATGTCGGCCCGGCGGGGGTTCGACTGGTCGCGCCGGGACAACACGGGGTCGTCGACCGCCCACGGGGCTGCCACCTCGGGGTCGTCCCAAGCGATGCCGAGCTCGTCGTCGGGGCTGTAGTACTGGTCGACCAGGTACGTGATGGTGAGGTCGGTGAGGGCGGCGAACCCGTGGGCCACACCGGGCGGGATGTACACACCCTGCTCGTTGCGGTCGCCGATCTCCAGCTCCAGAGTGGCACCGTCGGTGGGCGAGCCCTCCCGCAGGTCGTGCAGCACCACCTGGGCCCGGCCGCGGGGGACGTACCAGTAGTCCGCCTGGCGCAGGTGGTAGTGCAGACCGACGAGGCTTCCCGCCGTCTTGTCCGACCGGTTGGCCTGGACCATCTCCCGGCCTTCGGGGAACCACGACCGCCGGTACGTCTCGACGAACCGGCCCCGGGCGTCGCCGAACTGGGTCGGGGTCACGAGGTACACGCCGAGAATGAGGTCGGACTCGACGACCTCGGCCATGGGCGGCGACGCCGGCTCAGGGTTGGAAGCGGCCATACCCTCCACGGTAGAAGACCAACGGGCTTCCTTCGTGCGCCACTCCCATGTCCCGCACCCGCCCGACGACGATGACGTGGTCCCCGGCACCGTGCTCCGCCTCGACAGAGCAGTCGAGCCAGGCCAGCACACCGGCGAGGATCGGGGCGCCGGATTCGGCCGGCCGCCACCCCACCCCGCGGAACTTGTCGGTGCTCCGCCGGGCGAAGGCGCGGGACAGGTCTTCCTGGTCCTCACCGAGGACGTTCACGCAGAACGAGCCCATGGCGCGTATGCGGGGCCACGTGCGCGACACCGAGGCCACGCAGAACGCCACCAGCGGCGGCTCCAGCGACACCGAGGTGAACGAGTTGACCGAGAGGCCGGCGGGCTCCCCCTCGTCCACGGTGGTGACGACCGTGACGCCGGTGGCGAAGTGGCCGAGAACCTGGCGGAACCGGGCCGTCTCGATCCCACGCTCGTCGCCAGGATCGCCGGGGTCGCCGACATCCTCCTCTGTCTCGTCGTCCGGTACCGGTGCCAGCGGGTCCTCGGCAGGAGGCGGCCCGCTCACCGGCCGCCGCCCTCGAACGACACCGTCGTCCCCTCGGAGGCGACCAGCACCTCGTCGACGCCGAGACGGGTAGCAGTTCGCCGAACGTCGAGAAGGACTCGGTCGAGGGTCTCGTCGCTCTCCTCGGGACGGTGGCCGGAAAGGGCGAGGATGCGCGCTCCCGCCTCCTGAGCCACGAGGAGGGCGGCGTCGCCCGGCCCGTCGTGGACCAGCAGGTCGACGCCGTCGGCCAGCTCGAGTACCTCAGCCGCGGTCGGGGCGA
>DASZJY010000144.1:0-2321 GCA_035947635.1 Acidimicrobiales bacterium
CGACGACCCCGTCGGCCGCTGGGTCGACGCCCAGCTCTCCCGGTGATGGCCGACGCGCCCGTCGCCGCCGTCGACTGCGGCACCAACTCCACCCGTCTGCTCGTGAGCGACGCCGAGGGTTCGACCCTCGAGCGGCTGATGCGCATCACCCGGCTCGGCCAGGGCGTCGACGCCAAGGGGGCGCTGGCCGACGAGGCCGTCGAGCGGACGTTGGAGGTCCTGCGAGAGTTCCGGCAGGTGCTGGACCGCCACGGGGTCGAGCGGGTGCGGATCACCGCCACCTCCGCCGCCAGGGACGCCGACAACCGCGAGGAGTTCATGAACGCGGCCGAGGAGATCGTCGGGGCCCGGCCCGAGGTCCTCTCGGGCGAGGCCGAGGCCCGGCTTTCGTTCCTCGGGGCCACCGCCGAGCTCGATCCCGCCGAGGGGCCGTTCCTGGTCGTCGACATCGGCGGCGGCTCGACCGAGTTCGCCGTGGGCACCACCGAGCCCGAGGGCGTCATCTCGGTGGACATGGGCTGCGTCCGCCTCACCGAGAAGTACCTGCACCACGACCCGCCCGCCCCTGAAGAGCTGTCCCAGGCCATCTCCGTCGTGCGCGACTACCTCGACGACGTCGCCCGCGAGGTGCCGGCATCCCGAGAGGCGCGCCGGCTGGTCGGCCTGGCCGGCACCATCACGACGGTGGCGGCGGTGGAGATGGGGCTGCCCGAGTACGACCGGGCGCGCGTCCATCACTTCCGCCTGACGCGCGAGGCGGCCGAGGACGTCTTCCGCACCCTGGCCACCGAGACCCGCGCCCAACGGGTGCACAACCCCGGCCTGGAGGAGGCCAGGGCCGACGTGATCGTCGGCGGCACGGCGATCCTCGTGGCCATCATGCGCGCCTTCGAGCACGACGAGTGCCTGGTGAGCGAGGCCGACATCCTCGACGGCCTGGTCCGCAGCCTCCTCGACGGCTCGGCGCCATGAGCCTCCCCAACGAGCTCCACGGGCGCCGGGTCACGCTGCGGCCGCTCGTGTCGACCGACTTCCCGGAGTGGCGGGAGGTGCGCCGGCGCAACGCCGACTGGCTCCTCAAGTGGGAGCCCAACCCCCCGCCCGGCAACCCCGACGACACCCAGGACCTGGCCGCCTTCGCCGCCCGCTGCGGCGCCCGCCAGCGGGAGTGGCAGCTGGGCACCGGCTACGGCTTCGGGATCTTCATCGAGGGCCGCTTCGCGGGGGAGATCAACCTCTCGGGCGTGCAGCGCGGTCCCTTCCAGAACGCCTACGTCGGCTACTGGATCGACCAGGCCCGGGCCGGCCAGGGCTACGTCCCCGAGTCGCTGGTCGTCGTCGCCCGGTTCGCCTTCGATGACGTCGGCCTGCACCGCATCCAGGTGGCGATCATCCCCCGGAACAAGCCGAGCCGCCGGGTGGTCGAGAAGCTGGGGCTGCGCGACGAGGGCGTGGCCGTCCGCTACCTGGCCATCAACGGCGTGTGGGAGGACCACATCCGCTACGCCCTCACCGCCGAGGAGTGGGCCGAGCGGGGCAAGGAGCTGCTGGCCGAGTGGGTGGAGCCCCGCTAGGGCCGGGCCGGCGTCCGCAGTGGGTCGGTGTCCCGAGGGCCCAGCTCGTCGACCGAGACGTGGCCCGGGAAGAGGATCCTGACGGTCGAGCCGTCGGTGCGGTAGGCGAGCGAACGCTCGTAGACCGTCCGCTGCGACACGTCGTCGACCGACCCGAGCCGCACCGTCACCGAGAGGAGACCGTCGCCCCGCACCGCCTCCCGCAGATGGGCCACGACGGGAGAACGGACCTCCACCGACGACGGTCCGACGTCGAAGAGCAGCTCGTGGCGCTTCCCGCGCGCCGAGGAGTTGTCGAGGACGACGGAGTGCCTCACCCGGCCCATGGCGACGTCGACGACCACGCGCGGCTCGTCACCCGGATTGTCGAAGGTGAGGCCGAAGGGAAACGAGGCCTGGTGGGCGACGGTCACCGCCTCGAGCGACGTCCTCAACCCCCGTTCCAGCGGGTTGGCCCGGTAGCGGCCGTGGAACCGCAGCTTGTAGGCCTGACGGCCGGGGAAGTCGTCGAGGAGGCGCAGGTTCCCCGACTCGCCCCGGTCCAGGGCGTACACGATCCTCCCGTCGTAGTCGGCGTCGTTCTGCAGAAAGGCCAAGGGATGGAGGAGCTGCGGGCCGTACAGGGGTGGCACGAGGACAAGCGCCCGATCGAGGCGCGCCGCCGCGATGGAGGCGTAGATCCGGCGGTCCTCGCCCGAGAACCGGAGGTTGACCGGCAACGCCCGTGACAGGAGGTAGCCGCTGACG
>DASZJY010000145.1:0-7448 GCA_035947635.1 Acidimicrobiales bacterium
CCTCGTCGTCGGCGGGCGGTCCCGCCCCTCCGGGGAAGTACGACACCGTCGAGACAGGGATGACGACGGTGGCGACGCGACCGGCGCGGGTGCTCGAGGTCCGCGAGGGGCCGGTGCTGCGCCAGCGTCTCGCCCTCGACACGGCGACCAACCTCGTGCTGCGGCGGGAGCACCTCGACCCGGGCGGCCACGTCGAGCGGGTCGTGACCTTCATCTCGCTGAAGCTGCCCGACGTGCCGCCGGTCCCGGTGATGCCCACGTCGAGCGAGGACCACGCCGGGCGCGCCATCCAAGCGGTGGCGGCGCCGTTCTCGGCACCGCCGTCGTTGCGGGACGGCTACCAGCGGGTCGGCCTCTACGAAGACGACGGCGTGGTGCAGGTCCTGTACAACGACGGGCTGTACGACCTCTCGCTGTTCCAGCAGCGGGGTCGCCTCAACCGCGGCGACGTACCGGCGAGCGGGCACCGTGTGAGGATCGGCGACCGGCGGGCGTGGGCCTACACGTGGCCGGGGGGCCACCTGCTGCTGTGGCAGGCGCGGCGGAGGCGGTCCCTGGTGACTCTGTAACAATCGCTCAAGCTCGCCGAGCAACCCTTGGTTGCGAGGCGAAACCCCCCTCGAGGCGGCGGCGGCGGGCGATGCGGCGACGCTCCCGCTCCGAGGCCCCACCCCAGACGCCATGGTCGATGCCGTTGCGTAGCGCGTACTCCAGGCAGGGGCTCTTGACGGGACAGGTGGCGCAGATCCGTCGAGCCACCTCCACGCCGACGCCGTCGCTCGGAAAGAACAGCGAGGGAGACTCGGACCGGCAGTTCCCGTCAGCCATCCACACGGTGTCCATCGGCCCTCCTCCTTGGCCTCACCACAACGACAACGGGCCGGAACCGCTCCCGGTTCCACTTGTCTACGGTGGAGCGGCGACCGGCGGATTTCGCGTTTCCACCCTTCCCATGACGGGAATCGGCTCGGCGCAACCCGCGTTTCCGCGGGTTGCGCAGATCGCGCGGAGGACCCATGCACGAAAGACCGGTGTTCGAGTACCCCTCGACCCCGGGCGCGCCACCCACCCCCCCGCCCCCCACGACGCCCTCGCCGGTTCGGTCGGGGCACTGGATGGTCGCCGCCCTGGTCGGAGCGGTCGTCGGGGCCCTCGTGGCGGGAGGGCTGGTCTTCGCCCTGGACGACGACGACGTCACCGGTCGCTCGACCGGCCCCACTCGGCCGTCGAGCACGCTCGTGCAATCCGGTGACATCCGGTCGATCCTGGCCAAGGTGGAGCCGGCGGTGGTGTCGATCAGCACGGTGGGCTTCAGCCGGGGGTTCTTCGACGTCACCCCGCGGGAGGGCGCGGGCACCGGGATGATCCTGACCGCCGACGGCGACGTGCTGACCAACGCCCACGTCGTGTCGGCCGCCAGCCGTATCCAGGTCAAGCTCGACGACGGGCGCACATTCGACGCCGCGGTCGTGGGCAGCGACGACAGCGCCGACATCGCCCTGCTGCGGCTCCAGGGGGCGTCAGGGCTGCCGACCGTCGAGGTGGGCAGGTCGGCGGATCTCCAGGTGGGTGACCAGGTCGTGGCCATCGGGAACGCCCTGGCCCTGCCGGGCGGGCCCACCGTCACCACGGGGATCGTCTCCGCCCTCGACCGCACCATCGGCGAGTCGCCGCGCCGGCGCCTCGAGCACCTGATCCAGACCGACGCCGCCATCAACCCGGGGAACTCGGGCGGGCCCCTGGTGAACGTCAACGGCCAGGTGGTCGGGATGAACACCGCCGTCATTCAGAGGACGGGCATCGCCGAGGCGCAGAACATCGGGTTCGCCATCGCCAGCGACACCTTCCAACCGGTGGTGGACGACCTCCGGCGTGGTGGGGGGGAGGCTGGTCGCCGGGCGTTCCTCGGCGTGACGACCGCGACCCTGCAGGGGAACGCCGGAGCGGTGGTCATCGACGTCGAGCCGGGCTCGCCGGCCGCAGGCGCCGGGCTCCAGCCCGACGACGTGATCGTCCGGCTCGGCTCCGACCGGATCGCCTCGTCGGACGACCTGCTCGCCGGGGTGCGGAGCCACGCTCCTGGCGACCGCGTCCAGGTCACCTGGCTCCGGGCCGGAAGGGAGGAGTCGGCGTCGGTGACGTTGGGTCAGCGCCCCGGCGGCTAGGTTGACCCCGATGTCCGAGCTCGGCGTCGACCAGGAAGAACAGCGGGCCCCGCGGGGTCACGTGCGCGTCGTCTACCTCGGGCCCGTGGCGCCGCACTGGGAGGTCGTCTCCGAGTTCGGCGAACGCAACGTGATCGAGGCGTTCCGCGAGCGGGCGCTGGCCCGTCTCCTGCTGCTGCCCCCCCACGACCCCCAGTTCCGGCGCAACCGGGAGCGGGTGGTCCGCGACGCCGAGCGTGAGGCGCTCATCCTCGACTGGGACCTGGGCGTCCCCGACGAGGACCTGGACGAAACGGGATAAGGACGCCGGAGGCACCGAGGGCCGCCGTTCTGCGGTCCGTGCACGGGTTTTCAGGGACCGTTCACCTCCCGTTCACCACGGGTACAGCACCCGGCCACAACGGTTCCGTATCTTGCCCGACGGAAGAAATCCCGCCGACCGGGGAGGGTGACCGTTTCACCGCACGGCTCTCGGCACGCCAGGTGCATGACCGTGACGCTCGCTCTGGCGCTCGGCGCGGGCGCCTGCGGAGGCGGTGACCCGGGGACCGGGGGCCTCGAGGGGACTATCCGAGTCGACGGATCCAGCACGGTGGCACCGCTGAGCGAGGCCGCTGCTGAGCTGTTCCAGGAGGAGCACAACTACGTGCGGGTCACGGTCGGGACGTCGGGAACGGGCGGCGGCTTCGAGAAGTTCTGCAACGGCGAGACCGACATCAGCGACGCCTCGCGGCCCATCAAGGAATCCGAGAAGGAAGCCTGCGCTGCGAACGGCGTCAGGTACGAGCAGCTCGCGGTGGCCAACGACGGGCTCGCCGTGGTTGTGAGTCCCCGCAACACGTGGGCCCGGTGCCTCACCGTCGAGCAGCTCAGGAAGGTCTGGGCACCGGGCAGCAGGGTCTCGAACTGGAAGGACATCGACCCCGGCTTCCCCGACGAGAAGCTCGCCCTGTTCGGGGCGGGTACCGACTCTGGGACCTTCGATTACTTCACCGAGGCCGTCAATGGCAAGAGTGGGGCCAGCCGCACGAACTACACCGCCAGCGAGGACGACAACGTCACCGTGACCGGCGTCTCTGGAACCAAGGGCGGTCTGGGCTACCTGGGGCTCTCCTACGTCGAGGAGAACCCGGGCAAGGTCAGGGCGGTTGCTGTCGACGGCGGCAGTGGGTGCGTAGAACCGAGTGCTCGAACGGTGCAGGACAACTTGTACAAGCCGCTCGGACGGCCCCTGTTCATCTATCCGAAGGCCGACGCCCTCACGAGGCGCGAGGTCCGAGAGTTCGTCCACTCCTACATCGTCAACGCGGAGGAGATCGCTGAGGTCGCCCGGTTCATCCCATTGACGGCGGCGCAGAAGCAGGAGTCGCTTGCCTTGCTGCAGACCCTCCTTCCCGCATGACCACCGCAGGTACGTTCGAGTCGGCCAGGCCCCTGCCCAGGGCCATCGGCGCCCGCCGCCCGCGCTATGGCGAGATGGTCATCAAGGGGTTGCTGGGCATCTGCGCCTTGCTCTCGGTCGGCACCACGATCGCCATCGTCTTCGCCCTGCTGCAACCGACGATCGAGTTCTTCGGCGACGTGAGCATCGTCGAGTTCTTCACGTCCACGACGTGGGCGCCCCTCTTCGCCGATCCCGAGTTCGGAGTCCTGCCCCTCGTCACCGCAACCCTGCTCATCACCGGCGTCGCCCTCGCTCTCGCGGTCCCCGTCGGCCTGCTCAGCGCCATCTACCTCAGCGAGTACGCCCGCCCGCGCGTCCGCAACGTCCTGAAGCCGACCCTCGAGCTGCTCGCGGGGATCCCCACGGTGGTTTACGGCTTCTTCGCCCTGACCTTCGTGACCCCCTTGCTCCAGGACCTCTGGCCGTTCGGGGACCCGCCCGGCGTCTTCAACGCCGCCTCGGCCGGGCTGGTCATGGGCATCATGATCGTTCCCACCATCACGTCGCTGTCCGAGGACGCCATGGCCGCCGTCCCCCACGCGCTGCGGGAGGGGGCCTTCGCTCTGGGAGCCAACCGGCTCACCACGTCGCTCCGCGTCGTGTTCCCCGCCGCGCTCTCGGGGATCGTGGCGGCCGTCGTGCTGGGCTTCTCTCGGGCGATAGGGGAGACGATGATCGTGCTGATCGCCGCCGGGGGGACACCCAACCTGAGCTTCAACCCCGCCGAGGCCATGCAGACGATGACGGCCTTCATCGCCTCCGCCGGGATCGGTGACCAGCCCACCGGGAGCACCGGTTACAAGACCATCTTCGCCGTCGGCGCCACCCTGTTCGTCTTCACGTTCCTGATCAACCTGATCAGCATCCGTCTGGTCCGCCGCTACCGGCAGGTCTACTGATGGCCTCCCCGGCTCCAGGCAGCCGGCTCGTGGGCGAGGGCGCCTCCCGGCGCACGGGCCCGGCGCAGTGGGGTTTTCGCGCCGCCATGCTGGTGAGTCTCCTCATCGCCATGGCGACCCTCGTCGCCTTGCTGGTGCAGGTCGTCACCGAGGGCTGGCCGCGGCTCAACCTCGACCTCCTCACCTCGTTCCCCTCCAGCCGTCCGAGGCGCGCTGGTGCCCAGTCGGCCATCTTCGGCACGCTGTGGGTCATGGGCGTCGTCGTGGTCACGTGCATCCCGGTCGGCATCGGGGCCGCGATCTACCTGGAGGAGTACGCCGACCGGACGCGCTGGTACAACCGCCTCATCGAGATCAACATCCAGAACCTGGCGGCGGTGCCGTCGATCGTCTACGGGATCCTGGGCCTTGCGTTCCTCGCCAGAGGATGGGGCGACCTGGGCCCCACCGTGCTGACCGCCGGGCTCACGCTCTCCCTGCTGGTGCTGCCCATCGTCATCATCGCCTCGCGTGAGGCGATCCGTGCCGTCCCCCGCTCGATCCGGGAGGCGTCGTTGGCCCTCGGCGCCACCCAGTGGCAGACGATCCGCCGCCAGACCCTCCCGGCGGCGATCCCGGGCATCGCCACCGGCAGCATCCTCGCCCTCTCCCGGGCCATCGGTGAGGCTGCCCCCCTCCTGCTCCTCGGGGCCCTCACCTTCGTCACGTTCAACCCCAGCGGGCTCGACAGCGCCTTCTCGGTGCTGCCCGTGCAGATCTTCAACTGGATCTCCCGCCCGCAGGAGGAGTTCCATGTGTTGGCGGCGGCGGCCATCGTGGTCCTCCTGGTCATCCTGCTCGCTATGAACGGCGCCGCCATCTGGCTCCGACGGCGCTACCAGCGGAGGTGGTAGTGGACGGCTTCCCTGCTGAGACGGCCCCCCCGGTGGGCACCACTTCCGCCTCGCCCGACGACCGGTCGGCGCCCGTCGACCTGGGCGCGGCGGTCCGGGCGGGAGGCGACGACGCCCGCGACGCCGAGGGCGACGAGGTCGTCTTCGAGCTCAGGGACCTGGGTGTCAGCTACTCCGGTGTCCCCGCGGTGAAAGGCGTCACCCTCGACGCGTACCGCAACCAGATCACCGCTGTGATCGGTCCGTCGGGCTGCGGGAAGAGCACGCTCGTCCGTTGCTTCAACCGGATGAACGACCTCATCCCGGGGGCCACCGTGCACGGGGAGGTCAGGTACGAGGGCCAGGACCTCTACGGCGCCGAGGTCGATCCCGTCGAGGTGCGCAAGCGCATCGGAATGGTCTTCCAGAAGCCCAACCCGTTCCCCAAGTCCATCTACGACAACGTCGCCTTCGGGCCCAGGACGCTGGGCCTCAAGAAGGGCCTCGACGACTGCGTGGAGCAGTCCCTCCGTCGGGCCGCCCTGTGGGACGAGGTCAAAGACCGCCTCAAGTCCGACGCATACAGCCTCTCGGGCGGACAGCAGCAGCGCCTCTGCATCGCCCGCGCCCTCGCCAACAACCCCGACGTCCTCCTCATGGACGAGCCGTGCTCGGCCCTCGACCCCATCTCCACGATCCACATCGAGGACCTCATGCACGATCTGAGGCGCCAGCTCTCGATCATCATCGTCACCCACAACATGCAGCAGGCCGCCCGGGTGTCGCAGTGGACGGCGTTCCTCACCGTGGAGGTCGCCGACGACGACCGCCGCACCGGCCACCTCGTGGAGTACAACCACACGGAGAAGGTCTTCACCGCCCCGTCCGACGCGCGCACGGAGGCATACGTCACCGGCCGGTTCGGATGAGGGCGGAGGCGCGCACCCACCGCCCGACGGGATGACCGCTCGGGCCGGCTTCCAGGAGGCGCTGACCGGCCTGAGGGCCGACGTCGACTGGCTCGGGGCGCTGGCCGAGGAGGCGGTGCGGGGGGCGGTCGGCGCCCTGGTCGGCGAGAACCGCCTCAAGGCCGAGTTGGTGATCGCCGGCGACGACGACCTGGACCGGCTGTTCGTCGCCCTCGAGGAACGGGCGTACGGCCTGATGGCCCAGCAGGCGCCGGTCGCCGCCGACCTCAGGGTGCTCGTGTCGAGCCTGCGGGTCATCGCCGACTACGAGCGGACGGGCGACCTCGCCGTCTCCATCGCCAAGCTGGCCGTCGTCGACTGGTGGCGCGAGTCGACCTCGCTCATCCTGTTGGGCCAGATGGCCGACATCGCCCTCGATCTCATCGCCTCGGCCCGTCGAGCGTGGCAGGACGGCGACCTGGAGCTGGCCGCCGCCCTCGAGCGACGCGACGACGCCCTCGACGCGTGCTTCCGGCGTCTCGCCGCCCACCTCCTCGCCCAGGACGGGCCCGACGCCAGCGGGCTCGTCTTCCACGCCTTGCTGGCCGGGCGTCACCTCGAGCGCATCGCCGACCATGCCGTGGCGGTTGGCGACCGGGTCGTGTACATGGTCACCGGCGACCCCAGCTATCTCGTGGCCGAGATCAGTTGACGGCCTTCGACGGCGAGCGCCTGCGGGTCCTCGTCACCAACGACGACGGCGTCGAGGCGCCGGGGCTGGCGGCACTGGCCCGGGCCGTCGTCGACATGGGCCACGACGTGGTGGTGGCGGCGCCGCTGCGCGACCAGAGCGGGTCGGGGGCGGCGATCGCGCCTGCCATCGCCGAGGAGGGCATACGCGTGTCGCCCGGCACCCTCGAAGGCGTCGCCGATGTCGCCGTCCACGGGGTGGACGGCCCACCGGCGCTGGCCGTGTTGGCAGCGCGCCTGGGCGGCCTGGGTCGTCCCCCGTCGCTGGTGGCGTCGGGCGTCAACCTCGGCCCCAACACCGGCTACGCCGTGCTCCACTCGGGGACGGTGGGCGCCGCCCTGACGGCCGCCAACTTCGGCGCCTCCGGGCTGGCGGTGAGCCTGAACTCCTCCCGGCCCGACCATCTGAC
>DASZJY010000146.1:0-5646 GCA_035947635.1 Acidimicrobiales bacterium
TCGGCATGCCCCGGGCTCTGTTCCCCGCCCTCGGCACGAGCCTCTACGGCGGCGGGGCGGGCACCGTCGGCTTGCTCTACGCCGCCCCTGGCCTCGGCGCCCTCGTCGGCGCCCTCTTCACCGGCTGGGTGGCCTCGGTGCGCCGCCAGGGCCTCGCCGTCATCTGGGCGGTCGTGGCCTGGGGTGCCGCCATCGCCGTCTTCGGGCTCGTCCCCTGGCTGCCCGTCGGGCTGGCCCTGCTCGCGCTGGCCGGAGCGGCCGACGTCATCTCCGCCGTCTTCCGCAACACCATCCTGCAGGTCAACGTGCCCGACGCCCTCCGGGGCCGGCTCTCGTCGGTCCACATCGCCGTGGTCACGGGCGGACCCGCGCTGGGCGACGCCGAGGCCGGCGCGGTGGCGGCCCTCACCACGGCGCCGGTCGCGGTCGTCTCCGGCGGGGTGGCGTGCGTGCTCGGCGTGGGCATCCTCCACCGGCTCGTGCCCGAGCTGGCGGCCTACGACGCCGCCACCGTGCCGGACCCCGACGGCCTGCCTCCGCCCGAGGGGCCCCCTGCTGACGGCCCGTATACTCGCGACCGCGCCGAGCCGGGTCGGAGCCCGCCGGCACGTGAGTCACGACCCTGATCAGGTCGATCGGGAAGGGGTGGACGGTGCCTGACGGAGCGAAGGTCCGAACGGTGGCCGACGTCATGACGACCGACGTGGTCACCGCGAGTCCGTCGGACTCGGTGGCCGACGCGTGCCGGCGGATGCTCGAGCGCGGTGTGGGTTCGGTGGTGGTCACCGAGGGCGACAAGGCGGTCGGCATCCTCACCGAGCGCGACCTGGTGCGGACCTCGGCCGAGGGCACTGACCTGTCGGCGGCGACGGTCGCCGACTGGATGACCCGCGACCCCGACACGGTGTCCCTCGACGCCGAGGTCAACCAGGCATACACCAGCCTGCGCCAGCACGGCTACCGCCACTTCCCCGTGGTCCAGGAGGGCCAGCTGGTCGGCATCGTCTCGATGCGCGACCTGCTGAAGCTGGCGCCCATCCTGCCCATCGAGGACCCGGGCCTTCCCGAAGCCCGCCGCGGGCTGGAGGGCGTCGTGGTGGCGGAGACGTCGGTGGGCGACGTGCGGGGCCAGGAGGGCTTCTACCACTACCGCCAGTACAACGCCGTCGAGCTGGCCGAGAAGCGCACGATGGAGGACGTGTGGCACCTGCTCTACGAGGGCCACCTTCCCGACCGGGCCGAGCGCGAGCGCTTCATCGACGAGGTCCGGCCGCTGCGGGAGATCCCTCCGGCGGTCAAGGAGCTGCTGCCCACCATCGCCACCGCCGGCAAGCACTTCGTGCCCCTCGACGCCATGCGCACGGCCTATTCGCTCCTCGCGACGGCGGAGGACTTCAAGTCGTGGATGGACATCGACATGGCCGAGCTCCGGCAGAACGCCATGCGCACCAGCGCGGTGATGCCCACGCTGATCATGGCCCTCTACCGGCTGAACCAGGGGCTCGACGCCATCGACCCCCATCCCGACCTGCCTTACGCCGCCAACTACCTCTACATGCTCACCGGCGAGGTCCCTCCGCCCGAGCACGCCCGGGCCATCGAGCAATACCTGATCTCGACCACCGACCACGGGTTCAACTCGTCGACCTTCACCGCCCGGGTGATCACTTCCACCGGCGCCGACCTCGGCTCGGCGGTGGTCGGGGCCATCGGCGCCCTGTCCGGGCCGCTCCACGGCGGGGCGCCCAGCCGGGCCCTCGACATGCTCGACGCCATCGGCATGCCCGACAAGGCGGAGGCCTGGATCCGTGAGCAGGTCAACGCGGGGAAGAAGATCATGGGGTTCGGCCACCGCATCTACAAGACCGACGACCCGCGCTCGGTGATGCTGCGGGGGGTGGCCGAGCGCCTGGGCGGAGCCAAGACCGACTTCGCCAAGCAGGTCGAGAAGACGGTCGTCGAGGTGCTGGCCGAGCTCAAGCCCGGACGTCAGCTCTACGCCAACGTGGAGTTCTACGCCGGCGTGGTCATGGACGAGGTCGGTATCCCGCGCACCCTGTTCACGCCCACGTTCACGTCGAGCCGGGTCATCGGCTGGACGACGCACGTGCTCGAGCAGGCGGCCGACAACCGCCTCATCCGGCCCAGCGCCCACTACGACGGGCCTCCGCCTCCGCAGCCCGTCCCCGAGCTGGATTGACCGCGGTCCCCGGCTCGAGCGAGGAGGCGGCGCCTGCGCTCGACATCACCGTCGAGGAGGCGACCGCCGTCACCGACGATCTGCGCGCGGCCGTGGGGCGGCTCGTGCCCCAGCTGTCCCGCTCCGCTGTCATCCCCGACGATCGGGAGCTGGCCGAGATCGTCGACTCGCCGGCCTCGATCCTGCTCGTCGCCCGCGACGCGGACGGCACCATCGTGGGATCGCTGACGCTCGTGGTCTTCCGCATCCCCACCGGCGTCCGCGCCTGGATCGAGGACGTCGTCGTCGACGAGGAGGCCCGCGGGCGGGGCGTGGGCGAGGCCCTCAGCCGGGAGGCCCTGAGCCGGGCCGCCGCCGCCGGCGCCCGCACCGTGGACCTGACGTCGCGGCCGTCGCGTGAGGCGGCCAACCGCCTGTACCGACGGCTCGGATTCGTCGAGCGGGAGACCAACGTCTACCGCTGGAACGGCGCCTCAGCGGGTTGAGCGCTGGGGGTGCGCCCGCCTCGTCCCGACCCGGCGCCGCACAACTGCTGGAGAGAGCGCCCTCCGGCAGATGTGAGGATCAGGCGGCCGATCGGTACGGCCGTGCCTCCCAGGCGTCGACGATCCCCTCGAGAGGGACGAAGACGTCATCGCCGTTGCTGAACACCCACAGGCTGGTCCTGCCCGCCGAGACCAGGGCGACGTGGTCGAGACGAGAGCCGTCGGCCAGAGCCACGTGCACGAGCCGTCCCTCGAGGGCCCGCAATCCCCTGCGCTGCGCTGTGGTCATGGCCCCTACCCTTCTCCCTGACCGTGTCCTGTACTAGATGTCGGCAGATCGCTCGTGATACCAGAGGGAGTTTCTGTTCCTTCTGCCGTACGCCCAGAGTGCACACGGCACTAGAGTCGAAACGCATCTACCGTCGAGGACAGGAGCGGCGCGATGGCCACCTACATCATGCTGATGAAGTTCATCAACCCCGGGGTCGACTCGATCAAGAACGCTCATATTGGCCGCCAGCAGGGGAAGAAGGCGGCCAAGGCCCTGGGCATCACCTGGAAGCAGCAGTACCTCGTGATGGGGGAGTACGACGTGATCACCGTGCTCGAGGCCCCCGACGACGAGACCGTCGCCAGGTTCGCCCTGATGGGCATGACCGGGAGCCTGGCCATCACCACCCTCCGGGCCTTCACCGAGAGCGAGTCCGACAAGCTGATCAAGAGCCTCGACATACCCCCGCAGTAGCGCGCCGGTCTCAGGCGCCCGTCGGACGCAAGAACCGCTCGACCTCCGACGCCAGGAGGTCGGGCGCCGTGAACATCGCGCCGTGGCCCTGTCCGGGCAGGACCCGCGTCCGGGCGTCGGGGAGGGCGGCGACGACCCGGTCGGTAGCCTCCCGCAGCTCCGGGCCGCTCTCGCTGCCGACCAGGCAGAGGGTGGGGGCGGTGATGCCGGCCACTGCCGCGGGATCGAAGCGGTAGCGGCTCACGGCGCGCAGCTCGGCCGGGAGGCTCAGGGCGTTGTCCAGCATGAGGGGCCAGACAGGACGCCCCTGGATGAAGGCGTAGTCCTCTTCGTCGTTGCCGGCGACGTCCAGGAGGAACGTCCGCAGGATCCCCTCGCGGTCGCCCGCCTCTTCGATCGCCGCCAGCCTCTCCAGCACACCGTCGGGGAACGTCTCGGGGGGCGGTGGCTCGTAGAGGACCAGCCTGCCGACCTCCGGGATGCGGGGCGCGGCGTGCAGCGCCAAGCGAGCACCCCCCGAGTGGCCGAGAACGTGGACGGGTGCGTCAACCGACGCCGCCACCGCGGCGATGTCGCCGTACTCCACCTCGAGCGAGTGATCGTCCCGCATCGGGCTGCTGAGCCCCCGCCCTCTCCGGTCCATGGCCACGACCGTGAACGACGGCGCCAGCAGGGGCACGAGTCGTCGCCACTGGCGACGGTCGGCGGCGGCGCCGTGCACGAGCAGGACCACGGGCCCGTCGCCCGTCGCCTGGTACCCGATGGTCGCGCCGTCGGCCGCACTCGCCCTCCCCGTCACCGTACGCACGGCTCGAACGCTAGAGGGCACGTCCGGTCGAGGCGTTCGGGCATCATCTAGGCTCCGCCCGTCGGCGCGAGAAGGGCGGTGCGAGATCAGCTGGAACGATGAACCTCGGCGCCCGCCCGGCGAGGGGCGGCAGCAGCCCCCGCCGCCGGGCAGCGGGCCGAGCGGCTACCCGCCGCCCCCACCACCGGGCCAACCGCAGTACTACCCGGGGTACGGACCGCCACCCAAGCAGGGCACCAACGGTCTGGCCATCGCGTCGCTCGTGCTCGGGATCGTGTGGATCTGGGGCGTCACCAGCGTCCTGGCCATCATCTTCGGCCTCATCGCCCGTCGCCAGATCAAGGAGCGCAACGAGTCGGGCGACGGCATGGCCATCGCCGGCATCGTCCTGGGCATCCTCGGCGTGGTGGGGGCCATTGCCCTGATCGTCATCTTTGCCGCCTTCGTCGACGAGATCGACGAGCTGGAGCGGTACGAGGACTTCGAGATGATCGGCGGCGCGGCCGCCTTCGCGGCCGAGAAGGCGTCGTCGGCGGCGGCCACCGCCAAGGGGCTCCTGGCCGGCCTTCTCTGACCGTCGTCCCCGCTCGCCGGCGATCGTGAGGCGCCTGAGCGGTGCCGTACAGTGGGCGGGCCATGAACGACGCCGGGCTCGTCGTCGAAGCCCGAGCGGGCAACCTCAAGGCGTTCGGGGCGATCTACGACCGCCACGCCGGCGGCGTTCACGACTTCCTGCGGTCGGTGACGGGCGACGACGCGCTCGCCCGCGAGGTCCTCCACGACACGTTCGTCATGGCCGGGTCCCGGCTGCTCCAGCTCCCCCAGCCCGCCAAGCTCAGGCCCTGGCTCTACGCCATCGCCCGCCGCCAGGCGCTGCACCGCCTCGCCCGCCAGCGGCGATGGAAGCCGTGGCGACGGAGGAAGGGGACGGCGAAGAAAGGGACGGCGAGGAGAGGGCCGGCCGCTGCCGGCGAGCGCGCCCCGACGGGACCGACCGACGAGCGGGGCCACGTCGCCCTCGCCCTCGGCGAGGTCCTGGGCCCCAAGGAGCGGGTCGTCCTCGACCTCCACCTGCGCCACGGCATGGACGGCCGGCAGCTGGCCGAGGTGCTCGGAGTCACGGCCGCACAGGCGTCGGCCATGGCCCGCCGGGTGCGCGAGCGAGCCGAGCGGGAGGTGGGCGTACGCGTCGTGGCTCGCACCGGCCGCCAGGAGTGCCGGCAGCTGGCCAAGACCCTCACCGGGCGCCGCGGGCGGCTCCGGCGGCCGACGCGCAAGCGCGTCGTCCGCCACGTGGACTCCTGCCGGACGTGCCGCGAGCGACGCCGCAAGGTCGCCACTCCCCTGGCCCTGATGTCCGCCGTCCCCCCGATGTCGCCCCCGGGCTACGTCCGCGACCTCGTCCTCG
>DASZJY010000147.1:0-16127 GCA_035947635.1 Acidimicrobiales bacterium
CGCGCAGGCGCTCGACGGCGGGGGGGATGGCCGCCAGAGCGGCGTCGACGTCGGCGTCGGTGCTGGTCGGGCCGAGCGTCAGGCGCAGCGAGCCCAGGGCCCGGTCGCGGGGCACCCCCATCGCCGTCACCACGTGCGACGGCTCGAGGGCGCCGCTGGCACAGGCCGAGCCGGCCGATGCGCAGATGCCGGCGGCGTCGAGCAGCACGAGGAGTGCCTCCGACTCGATGCCCGCGAAGGAGAGGTGGCAGCTCCCCGCGACCTTTACGGCACGATCCCCGGTCTCCTCGCTGTCGGGGACGGCCGCCAGCAGCCCGTCGGCCAGGCGGTCGCGCATCGGCCCCACGCGGGCCACCGTGGGCTGGCGATCGGCCGCCGCCGCCTGCATGGCCGCGGCCATGGCGACGATGCCGGCGACGTTGTGGGTGCCGCTGCGCCGGAGCCGCTCCTGGCCGCCGCCGTGGATGATCGGCGCCAGCACCACGCCCTCACGCACGACCAGCGCACCGACGCCCTTGGGGCCGCCGAACTTGTGGGCGCTCACCGCCACCAGGTCGGCCGGCGCCGCCAGCTCCGCCACGTCGAGCCAGAGGAAGGCCTGGACGGCGTCGGTGTGCAGCACGGCGTGGGGCGCCCGCTCCCGCACCAGCTCGGCCACCTCGGCCAGGGGCTGGATGGTGCCCACCTCGTTGTTGGCCAGCATCACCGACACGACGGCGACGGCCGGGTCGAGCAGGTCGGCCAGGCGATCGAGGTCGACGACGCCCGCCGGCGTGACCGGCGCCACCCGGCCGTCGAGGGTGTCGCAGGCGTGGAGAACGGCGTGGTGTTCGATGGCGGTGCTCACGACGGGGCCGGGCCGGAGAGCCCGCGCCCCCAGGACGGCCAGGTTGTCGGCCTCGGTGCCGCTCCCCGTGAAGACGATCTCGCCGGGGCGGGCGCCCAGGCAGGCGGCGACCACCTCGCGCGCCTCCTCGACGGCCTTGTTGGCCTCACGGGCGACGGCGTGGGAGCCCGACGGGTTGCCGAAGCGCTCGGAGAGGTAGGGCAGCATGGCCTCGATCGCCTCTGGCCTCATGAGCGTGGTGGCCGCATGGTCGAGGTAGACGGTCATGCGTACAGGTTACGCCCGGGCCCTCTGCTGGACTGTCGGCCATGGACTACGACGAGGAGCGGGCCGAGGCCTACGACCGGCGCCACGGCGAGCGCTTCGCCGAGGCGGAGACGACGGCCGAGCTCCTGGCCGGGCTGGTGGGCGGACGGGCCGGTGCGCGCGTCCTGGAGCTCGGGATCGGCACCGGCCGGCTGGCCCTGCCCCTCGCGGCGCGGGGGCTCGAGGTCAACGGGATCGACTCGTCCGCCCCCATGGTCGAGCGCCTGCGGGCCAAGCCCGGCGGCTCCGACCTCCCGGTCGTCATCGGTGACTTCGCCGACGTCGGCGCGCTCGTCGAGGGACAGTTCGACCTGGTGCTGCTGCCGTTCAACGCCCTCTTCGAGCTGCTGGCCCAGGACGAGCAGTGTCGCTGCCTGGCCGGCGCCGCCGTCCACCTGGCGCCCGGCGGTGCCTTGGTGGTCGAGGCCCTCTCGCCCGAGCTCACCCGCCTGGAGCAGTCGCTCACCGTCACCTCGCTGGTGGCCGACGAGGTCGTCCTCCAGGCCACCTCCCACGACCCCCTCACCCAGGTCGTGCGGGGACACGACGTGGTGCTGACCGAGACGAGCCCGGTCCGCCTGCGCCCCTGGGCCATCCGCTACGCGACGGTGCCCGAGATCGACCTGATGGCCCGCCTGGCGGGCTTGCGCCTCGTCGAGCGCTGGGGCGGGTGGCGGCGAGAGCCGTTCACCGCCGAGAGCTCACGGCACGTGTCCGTGTACGGTCGGCTCCCCGGATAGGAGGCAGTCAGCCATGAGCCTGATCCGCAAGCTTGCCCGGCCCCTGCTGGCGGCCCCGTTCGTCTCGGGCGGGATCGCAACCCTCAAGAACCCGGGGCCACGGGTGGAGATGGCGGAGTCGGTCACGCCGCCCCTCGCCGAGCGGCTGCCGGTCCCCGAAGAGACCGATCAGCTGGTGAAGCTCAACGCCGGCGTCCAGGTGGTGGCAGGGGTGCTCCTCGCCATGGGACGACTGCGGAGGCTCGCCGCCTGCGCCCTCGCGGTGTCGCTGGTCCCCACCACCCTCGCCGGCCACCGCTTCTGGGAGCAAGAGGACCCCACCCAGCGCGCCCAGCAGCAGATCCACTTCCTCAAGAACGTGGGTTTGCTGGGCGGCCTCATCCTCGCCTCGGTGGACACCGAGGGCGCCCCCTCGCTGGGATGGCGCGCGAAGCGGGCGGCCCGGTCGGCGCGCCGCAAGGTCTCCTGAGCGGCGACCTCGCGATGAGCAGGATCCGCGTGAGCACGCTCATCAAGGCCCCTCGACCGGTGGTGTGGCGGGCGGTGCGGGACGTCGCGTCGCACGTCCGGTGGATGCACGACGCCGACCGGATCCGCATCACGTCGCAGCGCTCGACGGGAGTCGGCACCACCTTCATCTGTGATACCCGGGTGGGCCCGCTCCGTCTGAGCGACCCCATGGAGGTCGTCGAGTGGCGGGAGCGTAGGGCCATGGGCATCCGCCACACCGGCCTCGTCCGCGGCGTCGGCCGCTTCACCCTCCGGTCCCGCCCGGGAGGGACGCTTTTCACGTGGGAGGAGCGCCTGCGCTTCCCCGTCTGGATGGGCGGGTGGCTCGGGGCCCTCGTCGCCAAGCCGGTCCTGCGCCGGGTGTGGAAGCGCAACCTCGCCACCTTGAAGCGCCTGGTCGAGTCCTCGTGATCCTCCCCGCCGAGTATCAGGTTCTCGCAGCGGCAGCGACGCCCGGCGGAACGACCGCCGCACGTCCTCCCGACAACGTCTGGTCCGGCGTGCGGTGGCACCGGCTGACCGCGCTGGCCGACTGGCACCGGTTGGGTCCGTTGCTCCACCGACGGGTGGCATTGCCGGACGAGGCGCCGGACCACGTCTCGGAGCGCCTTGAGCTCGACTATCTGGAGACCGCCGCCCGGAACCTCTATCTCCTGGATCAGCTCACGGTGATCCAGCAGGCCCTCGACGCCGAGGGCATCAGAGCAATGCCCCTCAAGGGGGCCGCACTGGTGCAAACGGTGTATCCCGAGCCCGCGCTGCGTCCGATGCGGGACCTCGACATCCTGGTCGCCCCGTCGATGATCGCCCGAGCTCAACAGGCCGTGGTCGCGCTCGGCTTCCGGGCCGTCCCGCCGGTAGCCGGCGTCGAAGGCAGCGAAGGGTGGATGGCGACGCACCATCACCACCTCCCGGCGCTCGTGAGCCCGGGCGAGGTCTTCGCCGTGGAGTTGCACCATCACATCGTCGGTCCCTCGGACCCTTCGCACTTCGAGATCTCCGGCTTCTGGGAACGCGCCCGTCCCGGTGAGAATGGAAGCCGCGTTTTCCCCGCGCCCGAGGACCTGCTCGTCCACGTTGCCCTTCACTTCACCCGCAATCGGCTGTGGCGCAGCGACGGCTCGATGGGGCAACTCGCCGACGTCGCGTGGATCGTCGAGCGCGAGCCTCTCGACTGGGAGGCCCTGATCGCTCGAGCCGGCCCCGACAATGTGGCCGCCAGCTTGTTCATCGCCCTCTACAGCGCACAGCGGTTGTTGGGTCTCGCGGTACCGGCCGATGCGCTCAATCGACTGCAGCCCCCCGGCTTTCATGACCGCCAAGGCCAGCGGTTCGTCGAGTGCCGCGTCCTGCGGGACCGTTCATGGCTTCCTCTCGAGTACCTGACGAAGCGTCGGCCACCGATGATGCGGGCAATCCCTGATCGGGCGTACCTCGCGAGGCAGCATGGGGGGAACGGAACGACCTCGGTGAGCAGCCTCTACGTCCACCGCGCTGCGGCTGCCGTGAGACGCTACGGCCCGTCCTTGGTCAGGCCGCGGGAGCGCATCGCCGACCTGCGCCTGAACCGCTGGATGCGCTCGTTGGAGCGCCGGACGTGACGCCACCTCCACACCATCACCGGCGGGCGCTCAGCCGCGCATATGCCCACATGCCGAGAAGGTGCCTCACCTGGAAAACCTGGACCACGTTCACCACCGAGGACGCCACGACACCTGCTGCAGCCGCGCCCGTGACGCCCCATCGGGGCACGAACACCCAACTCATGCCCACCGCGGACACCGCCGCGACCGACGCGTTGGCCAGACGCCATCCCGTGCGGCCGGTCATGGCGAGCATGAGCCCGCTCGGACCGGTCGCGCAGTTCACCACCTGACCGACGACGAGGATCAAGAGGGGCGCCGAGGCCGCCGAGAACCCAGGGCCGAAGGCACGCACGACCCATCGCCCAGCGCCTCCGACGACGAGCGCTCCCGTGACACCGATGAGAAGAAGCGTCCACGTCAGCCGTGCGTAGACGTCGCTGAGGCGGTTCCAATCGCCACGGGCGGCGAGGTTCGAGATCGCCGGGCCGAACACGGAGCTGACCGCCAGGACCGGCAGGCCCACGAGCGCAGCGACGCGGGCCGCTGAGGCGTACACACCGACGGCCTGGGTGTCCTGGTAGCGGGCGACGAAGGCATAGGCAACAGCGCCCACGAGGAAGAACATCCATTGCTCCAGCCACATCACGACGCTGAACCGCATCCATTCGAGCACCCGAAAAACCGGCGCGGTGGGTTGTCGGCGGAGCCGCCCCGCGACCGCCACCCAGGAGGCCAGCCCGACGCTGCTCTGAGCGACGGCGGCGGCCAGGACGGCAGCGATGCTGTTGGCGGGGCGCCCGACGTAGAGCACGACGAACAGCAGTGCCGTCGCCCCCGGGATGACCACCTGTTCGAGGATCACCGCCAGTCGAACGTCCTGGAAGCCGTAGAGCCCGGCGCGCGATACCTGTCCGAGCGCGAGGAGTGGGATGGCCACGGCCATGACACGCGTCGGTGACGTCAGCTGGGGATGGTCGAGCCATGTCGCGAGAGTTGGCGCCGCGAAGTAGAGCGATGCACCCAGGATCGCCGCCGCGCCACCAGCGACGAGACAGGTGAAGAACAAGACGCCCAGTGTCTCGCCTCCTTCCTCCCGTCCCCGGTGGTGCGACACGAAACGCGTGGCGGCCCGGTCGAGTCCCGCCGTCGCCAAAAGGGTTGCGCCGCTGGCGAGGGTCAGCGTCAACACGTAGAGCCCCAGCGCGGACGCCCCCTGCAGCCGGGCGATGAGAACGGCGATGACAAAGCGAAGCAGCACGCCAGCCAGCTGTGCGGCGACTGCGACGCCTGACTGTCGAGCGACGTGGCCGAAGCTGCCAGGCGTCAGCGTCGGGACGAGAGACGGCGGAGCCTGAGGAGTCAGTTTTGTAACTTCGCCTTCAGGGCCTGCCAGCGGACGTGCCACGTTCGGATCGGCCTGGTTACTCGCCAGCTCCCGCTTTGGCGAAGTGAGGCCAACTCCCGTTGGAGCTGAACGAGATTGTGCCGAAGCGCCTCCACTTCTCGCGTCTCCTGCGGGTCCCATCTCTCGAGATCGACCGGCGTGACGCGAACCGGCTTCTTGCGAAGGAGAGCAGCTCCCTGCCCGACTGGCCCGTCGCGACTGAAACCGTGCGGTGCCAGGGTCACGATGTCGAACGCACGTCCCCAATGCGACCGTATCCACCATGGGGAGTGCAGGACCTTGGGCCCCCCGACGTCCCAGCTTTCACCGCAGTGCACGACGTTCATGCCGATGCGATCCTCGTCCCAGGGCTCCCCGGTCACGTACTCGGACACTCCCTCACCCATGAAGGTCACCAGGAGCAAGCCGTCGTCGGCCAGAACTCTGTGCAGCTCGACCAGCCAGGCGCTCCATGAGTCCGTGATGTGGGTCAGGACCGAAAGGGCCCAGATCAAGTCGAACGAGCCGTCGGGATGGGGCAGAGGAGGGGTGTCGGCGTTGCGGTAGGCGTGCAGGGGCGGACAGAGATTCTTCTGCAGCCACTGGATGCTCGGCGCGTGGATGTCACAGCCCCAGAACTCCGCCGTACGAGCCTCAGGAAGGAAGTGACGAAGGACCCGCCCGGCGCCGCAGCCGAAGTCCAGGACGCGCTTTCCTTCGAACGACCAGTCGCCCGGGAGGAGGGACTCGATCGCCTCTCTCACGTCCCGCCCTCGCGAGTCGTACACCTTCATGGGACGGATTCTGAGGCGTGGGCAGCCGACTCGGTAGGCCAGCCTCCGCGGAGGCAGGGCCGCGCCCTCGCTCACCGCCAGGACCGCGATCCCCGAGGTGCGCGGAACGCTGGCACTGAGCGGCCTCAGTCGGCCGAGGACAGCCAGACGACGCTGAAGGGCGCCAGGTCGAGGGCGAGGGACTGGGGGAGGCCGTGCCAGGTGACGGGCTCGGTCCAGCGGTCGTCCACCGCCTCTGGACCGTTCCCACCGAAGGCGGGCGAGGAGGTGTCGAGCACCTGCTCCCAGCGGCCCGGGCGGGGGACGCCGATGCGGTAGCCCCCACGGTGGAGCCCCGAGAGGTTGGCCACGCACACGACGACCCTCTCGCCGTCGGCCGAGAAGCGGGCGAACGACAGCACGTTCTGGTCGGCGTCGTTGGCGTCGATCCACCGAAACCCCGCAGCGTCGTACTCCAGCTCCCAGATGGCCGGGTGGGAGACGGCGAGCTGGTTGAGCGCTCGAACGAGGGCCTGCACGCCGGCGTGGCCGGGATCGTCGAGCAGGTGCCAGTCGAGGCTGCGGTCGTGCGACCACTCCTGCACCTGGGCCAGCTCGCCGCCCATGAACAACAGTCGGCTCCCGGGATGGGCCCACATCCATCCCAGCAACGCCCGCAGGTTGGCTAGCTGCGTGTACCGGTCGCCCGGCATCTTCCCGACGAGCGACCCCTTCCCGTGGACGACCTCGTCGTGGGACAGCGGCAGCACGAAGTTCTCGGAGAAGGCGTACAGCAGCCCGAAGGTGAGCTGGTGGTGATGGTGGCGGCGGTACACGGGCTCCTTGGAGAAGTACTGCAACGTGTCGTGCATCCAGCCCATGTTCCACTTGAACCCGAAGCCGAGCCCCCCGAGGTAGGTGGGCTTCGAGACCGCCGGCCAGGCGGTGGACTCCTCGGCAATTGTCATGATCCCCGGATGGGCGCCGTAGACGACGGTGTTGAGCTCCTTGAGGAACTCGACGGCGTCGAGGTTCTCCCGACCGCCGAAGCGGTTGGGGACCCACTCCCCCGCCTTGCGCGAGTAGTCGAGATAGAGCATCGACGCCACCGCGTCGACCCGGAGCCCGTCGATGTGGAGCTCCTCGATCCAGTAGAGGGCGTTGGCGATCAGGAAGTTGCGGACCTCGTGGCGCGCGAAGTTGAAGACGAGCGTCCCCCAGTCGGGGTGCTCGCCCTGGCGGGGGTCGGCGTGCTCGTACAGAGCCGTGCCGTCGAAGCGGGCGAGGGCGAACTGGTCCTTGGGGAAGTGGGCGGGCACCCAGTCGACGATGACGCCGATGCCCCGGGCGTGGAGGGCGTCCACGAGTGCCCGGAAGTCGTCGGGCGACCCGAATCGGGCGGTGGGCGCGTAGTAACAGCTCACCTGGTAGCCCCACGAGCCGGTGAACGGGTGCTCCGCCACCGGTAGCAGCTCGACATGGGTGAAGCCCAGGTCGGCCACGTACTCCGGCAGCTGCTCGGCCAGCTCGAGGTAGGTGAGGGGACGGTCGCCCTCTTCGGGCACCCGGCGCCACGAGCCGAGGTGCACCTCATAGACCGACATCGGCCGTCGCATCGGGTCGGTGTTCGCTCGCTGCTCCAGCCACTGGGCGTCGTGCCATTCGTAGGAGGAGGCGGCGGTGACGATGCTGGCGGTCGCCGGTGGTGCCTCGGTGGCGAAGGCGAAGGGGTCCGTCTTGAGCTGGATGGCGCCGTTGGCGTCGAGGATCTCGAACTTGTAGCGAGCCCCCGCGCCGACGCCGGGAAGGAAGAGCTCCCACACGCCCGACGAGCCGAGCGCGCGCATGTGGTGGAGGCGACCGTCCCAGCTGTTGAAGTCGCCGACCACCCGCACGCTCCGCGCCGCTGGGGCCCACACCGCGAAGGCGGTGCCGTGCACGCCCTGGTGCTCCCGGGGATGGGCGCCCATGTGTCGCCACAGGGCCTGGTGCCGCCCTTCGCCGAACAGGTGGAGGTCGAGGTCGCCGAGGGTGGGCCAGAAACGGTAGGGGTCGTCGAACACGAACGTGGCGTCGCCCGGATAGGCGACCTCGAGGCGGTACGAGGGAAGGTCGGTCACCGTCGTCCCGTCCAGCCGGACGGCGAAGGCACCGGCGGGATCGAGCCGCTCCATGGGTACGCGTTGGCCGCCGTCGAGGACCAAGGTGACCGCCACCGCGTCGGGATGCCACGCCCGCACGACGGTGCCCTGGCCCGCCGAATGGGGGCCGAGAAGGCGATGAGGGTCGGCCAGCTCCCCGGCGGCCAGGGCGGCCACGTCGGCGGCCACGGGGTCGGGAGCGACGGAGGACGCCTGCCCGCTCATGGCCTCTCCTGCCCGGTCATAGTGCTCTCCGGCTCAGCCGGGCCAGGGCGGCCATCGGGATGTGCCCCCAGTGCGGCCGGTAACTGTCCTCGTAGCACAGCTCGTACACGGCCTTCTCCAGTTCGAAGGCGCGCAGGACGGCCAAGAGAGACTGCTCGTCGGACGGCAGGATGGAGCCACGCTTGGCTTCGGCGAGGTAGCCGTCGAGGAAGGCTTGGCGGTTGCGCGCCTCCCACGCCTGGGCCAGCTCGACATCGTCCCTGTCGGAGAGGCCCACGATCGACGCGTAGTGCAGCGACCGGAGCATGCCGGCCACGTCACGCAGTGGCGACGACGGCCTTCGCCGCTCCTCGAGCGGTCGGGCCGGCTCGCCCTCGAAGTCGAGCACGAACCAGCCGGCGTCGGTGCGCATGACCTGGCCGAGGTGGTAGTCCCCGTGCACCCGGATGGCGGCCCCGGCGTGGCTCACCGACCGGAGGTCGTCGAGAACGCTCCGGACCGCGCCGGGGTCGAGGCTCTGGTCGCTCACACGCAGGGCCTGAGCACCGATGTCCTCGGCCCAGGCCCAGGGGTCAGCCGCCCGTTGGCCGAACGCCTCGGCCATGGCCAGGTGCAGCTCGGCCGTCACCACGCCGAGCCGCTCGGCTTCGGCCGCAAAGTCGCCGCCGGCCTCGGACGGGTCGGGGGCGGGAGGCGGGGGGGCATTGGGGTCGATGATGGGCACGGACTGGGTGTCGAACACCCCGAAGAAGTCGCGTAGCGAGGTGAGGGCCAGCGCCCACCCCTCCGTCCCGCCGACCAGGTAGGGCTGCACGACGGCGAGGTGCGTGTTCTCCAGCGCCATGGTGGCCAGGGGGGCGGCCACGTGGGAGAACCCCACGGCCGACAGGGTCTCGGTGACCTCGACCTCGGGATTGGGCCCCGGCTGCAGGCGGCGGAAGACCTTGAGGATGAGGCGGTCGTCGTAGATCAGCGAGCTGTTCGACTGCTCCACCCCGACCGGGCGAACGTGCTCGGCCCGCTCCTTTCCCTGCGTCACCCGGTCGAGCAGTACGAGGCCGAGCTCGTAGTCGAGGGTCGCTTCGTAGGCGAGGGCACGGCCGTAGGCAGTGTCGACCTCGCCCAGCACGCCATCGCCGTGAGTGCGGAGGAAGTCGGGGTACTCGTGGACCGGGCGGAGGCCCACGACGACCTGATACCGGGCGCCGTCGGCGTCCACGACCAGGTCGACCAACGCCGGCCATGACGGCCTGGTCTCCTCGATCCAAACGACGTTGAGCAACGACGGAGCGGTGTTCCCCGCGTACCAGCGCTGCCGGGGAAGGAAGCCGGCCACCGCCGGCAGGAGCGCCTCGGCGGCGATCACTCGTCCACCAGGTCGAACCAGTAGAAGCCGTAGCTGCCCAGGGTGAGCAGGAAGGGCAGCTCCCCGATCTTAGGGAAGGGGACCCCGCCGGCCAGCTCCACCGGCACTCGACCCTCGAAACGGGCCAGGTTGAGCTCCACGGGCTGGGCGAAGCGGCTGAGGTTGTTGACGCAGAGCACGATGTCGTCGCCGACCTGGCGAAGGAACGCCAGTACAGACGGGTTGTCGGCAGGCAGCACCTCGAAGCCGCCGGTGCCGAAGATCTCGCTGCGGCTGCGGCGCACCTGCAGCATGCGCTGGATCCAGTGGAGGAAGGAGCTGGGGTTGCGCAGCTCCGCCTCCACATTCACCGCCTGGTAGCCGTACACAGGGTCCATGAGGGGCGGGAGGTACAGCTGGGCGAAGTCGGCCCGGCTGAACCCGGCGTTGCGGTCGGGAGTCCACTGCATCGGCGTGCGAACGCCGTCCCGATCACCGAGGTAGATGTTGTCGCCCATCAGTATCTCGTCGCCGTAGTACAGGATGGGGCTACCGGGCATGCTGAAGAGCAGCCCGTGGAGGAGCTCGGCCACCCGCCGGTCGTTGTCCACCAACGAGGCCAGCCTACGGCCGATGCCGATGTTGCGCTTCATGCGCGGGTCTTTGGCGTACTCGGCGTACATGTAGTCCCGCTCCTCGTCGGTGACCATCTCGAGTGTGAGCTCGTCGTGGTTCCGCAGGAAGATCCCCCACTGGCACCCCGCCGGGATCTCGGGGGTCTGGGCGAGGATCTCGGTGATCGGGTGGCGCTGCTCCCGGCGGATGGCCATGAACATCCGGGGCATGAGCGGGAAGTGGAAGCACATGTGGCACTCGTCGCCGTTCCCGAAGTAGTCGACGACGTCGGCCGGCCACTGGTTGGCCTCGGCGAGCAGCACCTTGCCGGGATGTGTGGCGTCGACTTCCTTTCGCAGCCGCCTGAGGTACTCGTGCGTCTCCGGGAGGTTCTCGCCGTTGGTGCCGTCGCGCTCGAACAGGTAGGGGACGGCGTCGAGGCGGAACCCGTCGAGGCCGATGTCGAGCCAGAAGCGGACGACGTCGGCCATGACCTGCTGGACGTCCGGGTTGGCGTAGTTCAGGTCGGGCTGGTGGCTGAAGAAGCGGTGCCAGTAGTACTGCTGGCGCTGAGCGTCCCACGACCAGTTGGAGCGCTCGTGGTCGACGAAGATGATCCGCGCTTCGGGCCACTTCTGGTCGTCGTCGTTCCAGACGTACCAGTCGGCCTTGGGGTTGGTGCGGTCCCGGCGCGACTCCTGGAACCACGGGTGCTGGTCGCTGGTGTGGTTGGTGACCAGGTCGGCGATGATGCGGATGCCCCGGCGGTGAGCTTGTTCGACCAGCTCGACCGCGTCGGCCAGGTCGCCGTACTCGGGGAGCACCGAGAAGTAGTCGCTGATGTCGTAGCCGCCGTCGCGCAAGGGCGACTGGTAGAAGGGCAGCAGCCAGAGGCAGTCCACGCCCAGCCACTTGAGGTAGTCGAGCTTGTCGGTGAGCCCCGCCAGGTCGCCCGACCCGTCGCCGTTGCCGTCGTAGAACCCCCGGACGAGGACCTCGTAGAAGACGGCCCGCTGGTACCAGCGGTCGTCGGGCTCCATCACCGGCGCGCCGCCCTGGTGGCAGGCGCGGGAGACGGTGGCTGCGGTGCCCGCAGGTGCAGCACGTGGGCGGGCTGAAGCCGCGGGTCGAGGCGCACATAGGGATGCGCCCCCTGCCACGTGTAGGTGGTACCCGTGAGCTCGTCGTGCGCCTCGAAGGGGTCGTCCCATGGCAGCCCGAGGAACCCCAGGTCGAGGCTGAGGGTGTCCTCGTGGGCGGCGTGCGGGTCGAGGTTCACGACGACCAGCACGACGTCGGTCAGGTCGTCAGTGTGCTTCGACCAGGCGAGGACGTTGTCGTTGAGGCTCGCGTGGAACCGGATGTTGCGGAGCTCGGCGAACGCAGGGTGGCGGCGGCGGATCTGGTTGATGCGGGTGACCAGGGGCGCGATGGAGTCAGGGCTCGACCATCCGCGCTGCTTGATCTCGTACTTCTCCGACCAGAGGTACTCCTCGTTGGCATCGGAGGCGGGCTCGTTCTCGCACAGCTCGTAGCCGCTGTAGATGCCGTAGGACGGCACCATCAGGGCGGCCAGCACCAGGCGGAGCTTGAACGCCGCCGGTGGCCCGTTGCGCAGCGGCCCCGAGAGGATGTCCGGTGTGTTGGGCCAGAAGTTCGGCCGCATGTAGTCGGCCTTGGGCCCGTGGGCGATCTCCTGGAGGTACGTGGCCAGCTCCGTCTTGCCCGTGCGCCAGGTGAAGTACGTGTAGCTCTGGCTGAACCCCACCTGGGCCAGCATGGCCATGATCTTCGGGCGGGTGAACGCCTCGGCCAGGAACACGATGTCGGGGTGGTCGGCCTGGACGGCCGGGATCATCCACTCCCAGAAGGCGAACGGCTTGGTGTGGGGGTTGTCGACCCTGAAGATGCGCACGCCGTGGCCGATCCAGAACTCGACGATCTCCCGGCACGCCTCCCAGAGCTCGACGCGCGCCGCCTCCGACTCGGGCCAGAAGTTGATCGGGTAGATGTCCTGGTACTTCTTGGGCGGGTTCTCGGCGTACTGGGTGGAGCCGTCCGACCGGTGGTGGAACCACTCCGGGTGCTCGCCGACCCAGGGATGGTCGGGCTAGCACTGCAGTGCGTAGTCGAGGGCGACCTCCATCCCCAGCGCCCGGGCCGCCTCGACGAAGTGGTCGAAGTCGGCGGGCGTCCCCAGCTCGGGATGGACGTCGGTGTGGCCGCCGTCGGCGGCGCCGATGGCCCAGGGGCTGCCCGGATCGTCGGGGCCCGGGTCGAGGGTGTTGTTGCGGCCCTTGCGGTGAGAGCGCCCGATGGGGTGGATCGGCGGGAGGTAGACGACGTCGAACCCCATCTCGGCCACGGCCGGCAGCCGATCGTCGGCCGCCGCCCGCAGCCCACCCTCGGAGCGGGGGAAGAGCTCGTACCAGGCACCGACCAGAGCGCGCTCACGGTCGACCCAGAGGTTGTGGGGGCGGCTGCCGGTGAGGTCGATGGGGTCGGGCACCCCCTCGAGGGCGGCGGCAACCGCCGGGTCGACACCAGCGGCCAGGCGGTCGGCGACCGGCAGGCTGGCGTCGTGGAGACGGGCGGCGGCGTCGGCCAGCAGGGCCCGGTCGCCCTTGGCCACCTTGGGGGCGCGTGACTCGAGCAGGCGCGCGCCGTCCTCGCACTCGACGGCGACGTCCTGGCCGGCCTGGTGCTTCACCTGCGTCTCGTGGGCCCACGTGGCGTAGCGGTCGGTCCACGCCTCGACCACGAACACGTGCATGCCCAGGGCGGCGGGCTCGATCACCGCCTCCCAGCGATCGTTGCCGAGGTGCCGCATCGGCGCATCCGACCACTTGGCGTCGTCCTGGGGGCGCCACCTGACGCGCCCGGCGAGCACGACGTGCCCGTCGCGGAAGACGTCGGCTGAGACCCGAACGGCTTCTCCGATGACAGCTTTGGCCGGATGCTCGCCGCTGGGGGTCCGAGGCCGCAGGTCGTCGATCACGATCCGTCCGGTCACGGGTAACCAACCGTACCCCCTCGCGCCTGGCCGCCCCGAATCGGGCTGGGAGCGTGACCCGGCCGCTAGTACCTTCTGCCGCCTGTGAGGGCCCTGCGTAGCTTCACCGTCCGCCCGACGTTGCCCGACGCCCTGGCTCCCCTGCACGAGCTGGCGATGAACCTGCGGTGGTCGTGGGACCGTTCGACGCAGGAGCTGTTCCGTTCCGTCGACGCCGACGCCTGGGAGGCGGCGGGACGCGATCCCGTGCGCATGCTCGGGATGGTCGACCGCCACCGGTGGGACGAGCTGGCCAGCGACGCCGTCTTCGGCCAGGCCATGGAGGAGGCCCACGCCGACCTCCGCCACCACCTCGAGGGCCCCCTGTGGTTCCAGCAGGCGGAGCGGCGGCTGCGGTCGGTCGCCTACTTCTCGCCGGAGTTCGGGATCACCGCCGCCCTTCCCCAGTACTCCGGTGGGCTGGGGGTGCTGGCCGGTGACCACCTCAAGGCGGCGAGCGGGCTCGGCCTCCCTCTCGTCGGCGTCGGGCTCCTCTACCGCCAGGGGTACTTCCGCCAGGAGCTGGCGACCGACGGCTGGCAGCAGGAGCGCTACGTCACGATCGACCCCCACGCCATCGCCCTGACCGCGTGCGACAGCGTGCGGGTGGAGGTGGCCGAGCCCGGCCGCGTGCTGGTGGCGCGTATCTGGAAGGCCGACGTCGGGCGGGTGCCGCTCTACCTGCTCGACACCGACGTCGAGGAGAACGATCCCGACGCCCGGTGCGTCACCGACCGCCTCTACGGCGGCGACAGCGAGCACCGCCTCCGCCAGGAGATCCTGCTCGGCATCGGCGGCGTGCGGGCCCTCGACGCCATGGGCGTGGCGCCCCAGGTGTTCCACACCAACGAGGGGCACGCCGGCTTCCTCGGGCTCGAGCGCATCCGTCGCCACGTTCGCGACGACGGCATGAGCTTCGACGAGGCGGTCGAGGCGGTTCGGTCGGGCACCGTCTTCACGACCCACACGCCCGTCCCCGCCGGCATCGACCGCTTCTCCCGGCCGTTGATGGAGCGGTACTTCCGGTCGTGGGCGGACGAGTACGACGTCTCCTTCGACACCCTCATGGCCCTCGGCCACGAGCCCAGCGAGCCGCCCGACGCGCCCTTCAACATGGCGGTGATGGGCCTGCGCCTGGCCGGGTTCGCCAACGGCGTCTCCCGGCTCCACGGCGTCGTGAGCAGGCGCATCTTCGCCGGGCTCTGGCCCGGGGTCCCCGAGGACGAGAGGCCCATAGGGTCCATCACCAACGGCGTCCACGCCCTGAGCTGGGTGTCGTCGGAGATGGCCACCGTCCTCGCCAGCCACGTCCACCCGCGGTGGTGGGAGGCGAGCCCCGAGGCGTGGGAGGCGGCCGAGGGGATCGTCGACGAGGAGCTGTGGAACGCGCGCCAGCTGGGCCGGGCCCGCCTCATCGACATGGCCCGGGCGCGCCTCACCGACTCGGCACGGGCCCGGCAGGTCCCTCCCACCGAGCTCGCCTGGTGCGCCGAGGCGCTCGATCCCGAAGCCCTCACCATCGGGTTCGCCCGCCGGTTCGCGGCCTACAAGCGGGCCACGTTGCTCCTGTCGCAACCCGATCGGCTGGCCGCACTGCTCCTCTCCGCCGACCGCCCGGTGCAGCTCCTCTTCGCGGGAAAGGCCCACCCGGCCGACGACATGGGCAAGGACATGATCCGCCAGGTCGTCCAGTTCTCCCGCCAGCCTCACGTGCGCCACCGGATCGTGTTCCTCGAGGACTACGACATGAACGTGGCCCAGGCGCTCTACCAGGGATGCGACCTGTGGCTGAACAACCCCCGGCGGCCGCTCGAGGCCTGCGGCACGAGCGGCGAGAAGGCCGCCCTCAACGGCGCCCTCAACTGCTCGGTGAGCGACGGCTGGTGGGACGAGTGCCACGACGGCGAGAACGGATGGGTCATCGCCTCCGCCGAGGAGCACGACGACCTCGCCCAGCGGGACCACCTCGAGGCGGCCGCCCTCTTCGACGTCCTCGAGCGCCACGTCGTGCCCGAGTTCTACGACCGCGGTCCCGACGGCGTGCCCCGGCGGTGGCTCGGCCGGGTGCGGGCGTCGCTGCGGTCGCTGGGGCCCTTCGTGGCCGCCAGCCGGATGGTGCGCGACTACGTCAACGACATGTACGAGCCGGCGGCGGCCCGCCAGGAGGTCCTGGGCGCCGACGGCCACACCCGCGCCCGGGCGTTGGCGGCGTGGAAGTCTAGAGTCCGGTCGGGCTGGCCCGCCGTCGCCGTGGTGTCGGCCGAGGCCGACGACACGCCGGCGGAGATGGGACGCGTCCGCTCCGTTGGCGCCGAGATCGCCCTGGGCAACCTCTCACCCGCCGACGTCGAGGTGCAGCTGCTTCACGGTCCGGTGGGGCCCAGCGAGGAGCTCACAGAGGCGAAGGTGGTGCCCATGGCCGCGGTCGGCGGCGACGCCGGCGGGAGTGGCCGGACGCGGTACGAGGCGTCGTTCAGCTGCGAGCGAGCCGGCCGCTACGGCTGCACCGTACGCGTCGTGCCCGCCCACCCCGACCTCCTCGCCTACTCCGAGACAGGCTGCATCACCTGGGCGTGACGGTCTCGGGGGGGGGGGGGGGGGGG
>DASZJY010000148.1:0-1911 GCA_035947635.1 Acidimicrobiales bacterium
GCCGTCTCGACCCCAGAACGGCCAAGACGACGACGGTTCCCCTGGGGGCGGGCTCGGCGCCCCACGGCGTCATCGTCGGTCCCGACGGCGCGCCCTGGGTCACCGACGGCGGGCTCAACGCGGTGGTGCGTGTCGACCCTCCCACCAAGGAGGTCCGTCGCTTTCCCATGCCGGCGGGCACGCCGAACGTCAACCTGAACACCGCCGTCTTCGACCGCGACGGGCGCCTGTGGTTCACCGGGCAGGCCGGGTACTTCGGCCGCGTCGACCCCGGCTCGGGCGAAGTCCAGGTGTTCGAGGCGCCCGGCGGCCGCGGTCCCTACGGCATCACCCTCACCCCCTCGGGCACGGTCTGGTACGCGTCGCTGGCGGGAAGCCACGTGGCACGGGTCGACCCCGCCACCGGCGGGGCCACGCCGGTGAGGCCCCCCACCGCCGGCCAGGGCGCCCGCAGGGTGTGGGCCGACTCGGCCGGTCGGGTGTGGGTCGCCGAGTGGAACGCCGGGCAGGTCGCCGTCCACGACCCCGCCACCGGCGCCTGGCGCGAGTGGCGGCTCCCGGGCGACCGGCCCCAGGTCTACGCGGTGTACGTCGACGACAAGGACAAGGTCTGGCTCACCGACTTCGGCGCCAACGCCATCGTGCGCTTCGATCCCGCCGACGAGTCGTTCCGCTCCTTCCCGCTGCCCGAGCCGAACGCCAGCGTCCGCCAGCTCCTGGGCCGGCCGGGCGAGGTGTGGGGCGCCGAGTCGTCGGTCGACCGCCTGGTCGTCGTGGGGACGCCCTGAGCGACCGGGACGGCCGGGGTGGGGGCGCCGGCCGGAGCCCAGTGGGCCAGGTGGCCCGGGCGATGGCGGGGCTGGCCGGATGGGCGCTCGTCGCGCCCTCGGCGACGGTGGCCGTGGCCCGGCTCACCCACCGGGAGACCCGCACCGGCATCCTCGTCCTCGAGGCCCTGACGCCTCTCCTCACCGCTCCCGCCCTCGCCGCCGTCGGGGTGGCCGTGGCGACCCGCCGCCGGGTCATGGGGGCGGTCGCCGCCGCCCTCGTCCTCTGCCACCTGCTCTGGCTCGCTGCGGACGTCGGTCCCTCCCGGCCGCTGCCGGAGGGCGCCGACGAGGCGCCGCGCCTGCGGCTGTTCTCGGCCAATCTTCTCTTCACCAACGGCGACATGAGCGGCATCGCCGCCGAGATCCGGGAGGCCGACCCCGACGTGTTGGCGCTCCAGGAGGTCTCCCCCCTCAATCTGGCCCGGCTCGAGGAGCAGGGAGCGCTGGCCGGCTACCCCCACCGGTGGGTGGCAGCGCGCCGGGACCCCTTCGGCAGCGCCATCCTGTCCCGGCTCCCGCTCGAGCACGCCGGCGAGTGGCGAGTCGACGAGATGCCCACGGCCCGAGCGACCGTCGTCGTCGGCGATCGTCGCCTGCGCCTGTACGACGTGCACACCCCGCATCCCTTCGGGCCGGGGGGCCGCCAGGCCTGGGAGCGCCAGCTCGGTGCCTTGCTGGAGGTGGCCGAGCATGAGCCGGAGCCGTTGGTGCTGGCCGGAACCGTGGAAGCGCGGACCGTGCAGGTCGGGTCGCTGGTCGGCGGCCGCGTCGTCCGCGTCCACGTCGATGAAGGGCACGCCGTTGCCGCCGGCCAGGTGCTGGTGACGCTCGAGACCGAGACCCTCGACCGCCAGATCGCCGAGCAGCAGGCCGCCATCGCCGCCGCACGCGCCGAGCTGGCCAAAGCCCTGGCCGGACCGCGCGACGAGGAAGTCCGCAAAGCCGCCGCGATCGCGGAAAACGAAGCGCGTAACGCGCGCCACTACGCCTCGCTCTTTCGCGACGGCGTCGTGTCGAAGCAGCTCGCCGCCGACGCCGCCACGAAAGCGCGCACCTCCGCCGAAGAGCTGCGCATGCTGCG
>DASZJY010000149.1:0-5612 GCA_035947635.1 Acidimicrobiales bacterium
CGCTGGCGGGGGGCGAGCGGGTGGTCGCGAAGGTCCAGCGCCCGACGGCGCGCAACGACATCGTGACCGACCTCGCGCTGCTCGAGCGCTTCGCCGACAAGGCGGAGCGGCGACAGGGCATCCGCCGAGTGGCCGACGCCCCCGCCATCGTCGGGCACCTGGCCGCCTCCTTGCGGCAGGAGCTCGACTTCACGCGCGAGGCGGCGAACATCAACCGCCTGCGCCGGGCCCTGGCACCGTTCAGCCGGCTCGACGTCCCCCGGGTGTACGACAACCTCTCCACCGCCCGGCTCCTGGTGATGGAGGACGTGCAAGGCGTCCCCCTTCGCCAGGCGCCCGACGGCCCGGCACGGCGTGAGGCCGGACGGCAGCTACTCGAGTCGTACTACAGCCAGATCCTCACCGATGGCTTCTTCCACGCCGACCCCCACCCCGGGAACCTTCTCTGGTGGAACGAGAAGCTGTACTTCCTCGACTGCGGCATGGTCGGCGAGGTCGAGCCCGCCATCCGCGAGCTGCTGATCCTCCTGCTTCTCGCCTTCTGGCAGAAGGACGCCGCCTTCCTGGCCGAGGTGGTCCTCCTGCTCGCCGGCGACGAGGGCCGGGCCGACATCGACGTGACCTCGTTCACCAACGAGCTGGCCGGCCTGGTGCGGCGCTACCAGGAGCTCTCCCTCCGCGACATCCAGCTGGGGCCGGTGCTGCAGGAGATCTCCGAGGTCTCGCTGCGCCACTCCATCCGGCTCCCGGCTTCGCTCGTGCTGGCCGGCAAGGCCCTGGCCCAGATGCAGTTGGCGGCGGCCGAGCTCGATCCCACCCTCGACGTGCTCTCGGTCGCGGGCTCGTTCCTCCTGCGGCACACGGGCGCGAGGATCCGGCAGGGGCTCGACCCGAAGCGCCTGTTCTACGAGGCCCAGAAGCTGCAGACCCGGTCGGTGCGCCTGATCGAGGCCATCGAGCGCCTGGTCGGGGCCAGGCCGGGGCCCAAGCTTCAGGTCCAGTTCAGGGGCACGGAGCGGCTCGAGGAGACGGTCCGGCGCTCCAGTCGCCAGCTCGCCCTCGCCCTGACCGCCAGCGGTGCCCTCGTCGGGGCGGCCATCACCGCCAACTCCCGGGCGGCGCGGTGGGTGCCCAGGGTGCTCGGAGGCACCGGCGGTGCGCTCACGACGGGGCTGGTGGCCGATCTCGTGCGCACCCGGCGCTAGATGACTGCTGATCTACATCGGTCGGGCCTGCGGCCCGAAGCGCTGAACTGCGACTTCGCAAAGGCTCAGTCGCTCGGCAGCGCGATGGAACAGCAGTCATCCAGCGACCGCGGGGGCCCTGACCTGGCCGCACCGGCCGTGGCACCATGGACGGAGGGGCGGACAGGCGCTCCGACGACGTGGGAGAAGCTCGCCGTGACGACGAGGCAAGCCATCCTTGTGGCGATCCTGCTGCTCGCCATCGCCACCGCGTTCGCGGCGATAGCGGTGGAGGTCTTCGGGGGATCGGAGTAGGCCCCGAAGGGTCAGGGCGTGTCAGCCGGGGTGGAGTCCGGTGAGCTCGGCTGCTCTGCCCGTGCCTGATCGCGGCTCTCGGCTCTGAGGCTGGCCCACACGGTGACGGCCAGCACGACGGCGATCACGCTCAGGCTCAGCCACGTCGGCAGGTGGTACCACTCGACGATGAGCATCTTGATCCCGACGAAGCCCAGGATGACTGCGAGCCCGAGGTTCAGGTAGCGGAACCGGTCGGCCATCCCGGCGAGGAGGAAGTAGAGGGCACGAAGGCCGAGGATGGCGAAGGCGTTCGACGAGAACACGATGAACGGCTCGCGTGACACGGCGAGGATCGCGGGGATGGAGTCGACGGCGAAGACGACGTCGGTTGTCTCCACGAGCACGAGCACGGCGAACAGGGGCGTGGCCAGCAACCGCCCGGTGCGGCGGGTGAACAGCCGCTGGCCGTCGTACTCGGTGGTCGACGGCACGACGCGGCGGACCACCCGCAGCACCGGGTTGGCGTCGGGGTGCACCTCGGTGTCATGGCTGCGGGCGATCCTGAACGCGGTGAACAGGAGGAACGCCCCGAAGATGTAAAGGATCCAGTCGAACGCCTCGAGCAGGGCTACGCCGGCGAAGATGAAGATCGCCCGCAGCACGAGCGCCCCGAAGATCCCCCAGAAGAGGACACGGAACTGGTATTGGGCGGGTACCGAGAAGTACCCGAAGATCACCGCCCAGACGAAGACGTTGTCGACCGACAGGCTCTTCTCGATGAGGTAGCCGGCGAGGTACTCGCCGCCCGCCGAGCCTCCGTACGCCAAGGCGAGCACCGCGGTGAACGACAGCCCCAAGGCGATCCAGATGGCGCTCTCGATCGCCGCCTCCCGGAAGCTGACTGCGTGAGGGCGGCGATGGACGATGAGGAGGTCGGCGAGGAGCAGGACGCCGATGCCGACCACCAGCGCCGCCCATGCCCACGGTGGGACGTTGATGGAGACGAAGTCCGCAGCAGGATCGGCAGCCGCGAGCACCTCAGCCTCGATGTACGCCGTGATGGGTCAGGATGGCGTCACCCCACGGCATTACGGACCGGAGGGTGGAGCCGGACGTCGGCCGGGTCGATGGCGCACGGCGGCGGGCTGCTCCCATCGGGAAGGCGACCATATCGCGGGCACGCCCGCCCCTCAGTACGGGTCGACCGCCCAGCCCGGCGCCTGCCTCGGCGGTCGGAGCTGCTCCCGGAAGGCGAGGGCGACCAGGGCGCCGAAGACGAAGCCGCCGACGTGGGCAGCCCAGGCCACGCCCGAGTTCGGGCTGATGAAGAACTGGGAGACGAGCCAGAAGCCGAGCAGCCATTTGGCCGAGATCTCGGCGAGGAACCCGAACAGGAAGATCGGCACGATGGAGAGGATCGGGGCGTTGGGGAACAGGACCAGATACGCCCCCATGACCGCGGCGATGGCGCCCGACGCGCCGACCACCGGCACCGTGCTGTCGGGTTCGAGGGCGACGTGCGCCAGGGTGGCCACCACACCCCCTCCGAGGTAGAACGCCACGTACCACCACGGCCGCAGCCGGTCTTCGATGTTGTTCCCGAACACCCAGAGGAACAGCATGTTCCCGCCCAGGTGCAGCAACCCGCCGTGGAGGAACATCGACCACAGGGCGGCCAGGTACACGTTCTTGTCCGCTGCGAACGCCTGGCCTCGGGGGTCCTCCTGGCAGGCCGTCGTGTCGCCGTCGCGGAACGTGTCGACCAGCTCCCTGTTCGTGAGGGGGCGCCCCTGCACCAGCTCGCACGGTATGGCGGCGTTGCGGACCGTCCAGCGGATGTCCTCCACCTCGTCCTCGGCCGTCCGCTCGAGGAACACGCTCTGCCCCGACGGCTGCACGAAGAAGTAGATCCACACGCACGCCCCGATGATGATCACGGTGACGAACGGAAAGGTGGTCGTCGGGTTGTAATCCTTGAGCGGGATCATGAGTGTGCAGTATCCACCCGGAGCTACGGTGCCAACCGTCGCGCGTGCCGTGGCCGAGCCTTGCGAGGAGGAGCCGTGAGAAGATCAGGGGTCGTTCGCCGGCTCACGCTCGGCGCCGCCACCGCCGTGCTGTTGGCCTCGGTGCTCGTCGCCACCCCCGCCCGGGCGGCGACGGTGGCGGCGCCGGTCGCCACCGGTCTGGCCTTCCCGGCCGCCTTCACGGTGACGTCGACCGGGCGGATCTTCTACGGCGAGCGCCTGACCGGCGTGGTGCGCATGACCGACCCCGCGAGCGGTTGGACGGCACCGTTCTTCACCGTCCCGGACCTGGCCACTGCCGGCGAGCAGGGGCTCCTCGGCATCGCCCTCGACCCGGAGTTCGCCACGAACCCGTTCGTCTACATCTACGCCACCCGGGTCGTGTCGGGCGTGGCCGAGAACCAGATCCTGCGGGTGAGGTCCTTTCGGGCGACGGGCACGTCGATGACGGTGATCTACCGGGCCCCCGCCGCCATCGTCCACAACGGGGGCCGGATCCTGTTCGGCCCCGACCGGATGCTCTACGCCGTAACGGGCGACATCTCGGCGCCCGCCAACTCCCAGAACGTGGGCAGCCCGCTGGGGAAGGTCCTCCGCATGACGTCGCTGGGCGCCGTCCCCCCCGACAATCCCTTCCCCGGCAGCCTGACGTGGGCCTACGGCATCAGGAACTCCTTCGGGCTCGCCTTCGACCCGATGACGAGCGCTCTCTGGGAGACCGAGAACGGTCCGGCGTGCAACGACGAGCTCAACCGCATCGGCAAGGGGCTCAACTTCGGATGGGGCCCCACGCAGACGTGCGCCACACCGCCGTCGCCCCCCTTGAACACCAACCGCGACGGGCCCAGCCCCGTCCTGCCGGCCGCCTTCTACCCCTCACCGCCGGCGGTCACCGGCGTGGCGTTCTGCTCGGGCTGCGGGCTGGGCCCGGCGAGCGAGGGGGCCCTGTTCTACGGCACGTTCAACACCAGGGAGATCCGCCAGGTCGCGTTCACTTCCCGGGCCCGCCACCGTGTCGCCTCCGAGACGGTCGCCTACACCCACCCGTCGTCCGTCCTCTCGCTCGAGCGGGGCCCCGACGGGAGTCTTTACTTCAGCGACCCGTCGGGTATCTACCGTTTGGTGTCGAGCTAGCGCCTCCTGCGGCTGCTCGACCACCTTTGTGTCCGTTCACGAGCCCGAGGAGAACCATGAGCGAGCAGCCCACCCAGCACCAGGACGAGGAGACCCGCGGCGCCGAGCAGGCCGAGAAGGCCGAGGCTCCGACCCCCGCCGACCCCACCAGCGAACGGGACGAGGAAGCGGCGGAGTAGTCGCCGACCCGAGCTCCGTGCGATCGACCGGGCTGGAGCCCGGTCGGTTGCACGAAGCTCCGGGTCAGAGCGGCGGACGATCGGCGGGGCCGGCCGCGATCAGGGCGGCCAGATCCGTCTCCGGCACGGGAGTGAAGTTCCACGCGTCGACGCCCACGTTGATCATCCGGCCCCACTGCCGCCAGCGGTCGTGGACGTGGCCGTGCAGCAACCACTGCCCGCGGTCGGCGGGGCGGTGCTCGACGTAGCGCTCGCGGTCGTGGCTGTCGCCGCGGTAGGGGAAGTGGCAGGCGGTCAAGGTGGTGTCGGCGACCTCCAGGGTGACCGCGCCCTGGTGGACGGCCTCGAAGCCTGAGGCGGTGTAGCGATCGACCCAGCGGCGCGACCGCCGGCCGTGCCCGGCCCAGCAGCGGTCGTGGTTGCCGGCGACGAGCACTTTGTGCCCGGCGAGCCGCCCCACGGTGGCGAGGGTCTCGTCGATCGGTCCAAGAGCCACGTCTCCCAGCACCCAGACGGTGTCGTCCGGCGCCACCACGTCGTTCCACCGCCCGACGAGGGCCTCGTTCATCGCCTCCACGTCGGGCCAGGGCCGCCGGCAGTACCCGATGATGTTCCGGTGGCCCAGATGGAGGTCGGCGGTGAACCAGGTCGCCATGGCCCACCCATGTTGGCCCACCGCGGCGCCCGAGGCCGGCGGGCCCGGCCCGTCGGCGCCCGTTGCCCTCCGAGGGGGGTGTCGCAGGTGAGACGGAAGCCGATGGAAGGGAGAATAAAGGCGTGCGACGAGGCAG
>DASZJY010000150.1:0-1710 GCA_035947635.1 Acidimicrobiales bacterium
CGTAGGCGCCGCCGGGACGCAGCACCGCGGCCACCGCGTCGACGAACTCGATGGTGGTCAGGTGCCAGGGGACCGCCACGCCGCCGAAGGCGTCGCCCAGGACGAGGTCGTGAGCCGCGTCACCGAGGTCGTCGACGAGCAGACGGGCATCGCCCGTGCGCACTTCGACGGCCGGCCCCGGTCTGAGCCCGAGGCGCTCTCGGGCCACTTCCACCAGCCCCGGGTCGATCTCCAGGACGACGTTGGTCGAGCCGGGACGGACGGCGCTCAGGTAGCGGGGAAGGGTGAACCCTCCGCCGCCGACGTGGACGGCATCAACCCGCCCCCGCGGCGCGACTTCGCCAATGACGTCGGCGAACACCTTCGCGTAGCGGAACGCGAGGTACGTGGGGTCGTCGAGGTCCACGTAGCTGTGCCGCAGCGTGTCGAGGACGAGCAGCCGGCCGCCGGACCGCCCGCCGTCGTCGAAGATCCGGACGCAGTGGTACTTGGTCTCGGTGTCGCACACGTCACCGGCGATGGCGCTCGCGCCGGTGCCGACCAGGGCGAGCACCACTGCGACGACGACTGTGCTGGCGCGGTGGGTGGACAGCCGCACCCAGAGCAGCAGACCTGCAACCACGAACAGCCCGCCGAGCACCACGACCGAGGTCGTCGTGGGGGCGACGTCGATGAGCACGAACCCGGCAAGGAACGTGCCGACGATGGCGCCGGCCGTGCCCAACGCCGAGAGGCGGCCGACCACCCGGCCGGTCACGCTGAGGTCCCGCAGCTGCAGCTTCACGATGGTGGGCGAGACCGCGCTCAACACGGCGGCGGGCGCGAAGAACGCGAGGAATGACAGGGGTGTCACCGATATCCCGCCACCGTCGGTGAGCGACCCTCCGAGCGTGCGGACGAGGGGCACGCTGCCCGCGGCCAGGGCGCCGCCGCCCACCATGAGAGGACCGAGCATCCTTCGGGGCTCGAGCCGATCGGCGGCGTACCCGCCAATCCATGTGCCCGCGGCGATGCCGGCCAGCATCGTGCCGATGATGGCGGTGTACGTCTCGAGGGTCAGCCCGGCGTAGGGAGCGACCAGCCGCACCGCCAGGATCTCGAGAACCAGGACGGCGGCCGACGTGACGAACACGAGCCCGCCGGCCAGGAGGGGCGCCATGGCTCGCCATTATCGCCGGGACGCGGCGAGATCTTTTTTCTTGAACCTGTCGATCTGGGCCTCGCCCGTTCGTGTAGGTATCGAGGGACAGGCAATGGGCCGGTCCCGGAGAGGAGAGCCGAGATGACGCAGTACATGCTGTCGGTGTACATCGACGAGAACGTCGAGCCGACGCCCGAGGAGATGGAGCAGGCGTACAAGGACGTGGACGCCCTGAACGACGCCCTCAAGGCCGACGGCGCCTGGGTGTTCGGCGGAGGCCTGCACCCCTCGTCCACCGCCACCGTGGTGCGGGAGAGGGACGGCGACGTCCTGACGACCGACGGGCCCTTCGCCGAGGCCAAGGAGCACCTGGGCGGCTTCTGGATCATCGAGGCCCCCGACCTCGACGCCGCGCTGGCATGGGCGTCCAAGGCCACCGTGGCCTGCCGGGCGCCCGTGGAGGTCAGGCCCTTCCAGGACGACGCCGGCTGAGCCGCCGTCCGCCATGTCGGACCGGTCCGAGGTCGAGCAGGTCTTCCGCCAGGAGTCCGGGCGAGCCGTCGCAACCC
>DASZJY010000151.1:0-4071 GCA_035947635.1 Acidimicrobiales bacterium
GATCTTCGAGCGGACGACGCCGTGGGTCGAGGGTCTCTCCATCGACGAGGCCTTCCTCGACGTGGGCGGTCTCCAGCGGATCTCGGGGACGGCGACCGACGTCGCCGTCCGGCTGCGCCGCGAGGTGCGGGAGCGGGTGGGCCTGGCCATCACCGTCGGGGCGGCGCGGACGAAGTTCCTCGCCAAGGTCGCGAGCGGCGTGGCCAAGCCCGACGGTCTGCTCGTGGTCCCTCCCGCCGACGAGCGCGCCTTCCTGCACCCGCTCGCGGTGGAGCGGCTCTGGGGCGTCGGGGCGGTGACGGCCACGAAGCTGCGTGAGCGGGGCATCACGACGGTTGGCGAGGTCGCCTGGCTCGCCGAGGAGACGCTGGTCTCGATGCTCGGCCGGGCGACCGGCCGCCACCTCCACGCCCTCGCCCACAACCTCGACCCCCGGCCCGTGCACGTGGGCCGCCGACGGGGATCGATCGGCTCCCAGCGGGCGCTCGGTCGCTCGTCCCGAGGCCCCGGGGCGGTCGACGCCACCGTCGTCGCGCTGGCCGACCGCGTCACCCGGCGCATGCGAGCGGCCGGCCGCGTCGGTCGCACCGTCGTGCTGCGTCTGCGCTTCGAGGACTTCTCGCGCGTGACCCGTTCTCACACGCTCTCCCAGGCGACCGCCCAAACCGGGACGGTCCTAGCCACGGCCCGAGGGCTGCTCGAGGCGGCCACCCCGATGATCAGGCAACGGGGCCTCACGCTCGTCGGCCTGGCCGTCAGCAATCTCGACGACGCCGGCGCCGTCCAGCTGTGCCTGCCGTTCGAGTGCGACCACGACGGTGCGCTCGACGCCGCCCTCGACGAGGTGCGGGAGCGGTTCGGCTCGACCGCCGTTACCCGGGCCGTTCTCCTGGGGAGGGACCCGGGGTACTCGCACCCGATGCTTCCCGACTGACGGCAGGCATGGCGCTATCCCCGGGTGAGCCAGGGACCTGGCGGGCGAGAGGTTCCTGAGCGTGACGTCGTCGGAGGGCGGGCGAGGCGTCGACACCGTCGACGGCGGGAGGAATCGGACGCGTCTGTGGCCGAGCACTTCAGGAGATTCCCCTGGCGGGCGGCACTCGCGCCGCCGCCCGTGGTCGGTGTTTCGCACCGTCCGGGAACGGGAAGCCGATCTTCCAGGCGGCACCACGTCGGGAGAAGGAGGCGTCGATGGCCGGCGAGCAGACCTGTCCGGGCTGCGGCATGGAGCAGAACGTCTGGAAGGGCAACGGCGGACAGGGGGTCGAGAAGGACGGCGCCACCTATTGCTGCCAGGAGTGCGCCGACGGCACGGGCTGCATCTGCGGGTGACCCCTTGGCGGGGGACGGCGACGCTCAGGTGGCGCCGGTGTCGGCCGGCGCCGAGGGGGCGGGCCGTGGCCGCCGGGCGACGCTGAGCACGCCCAGGACACCGAGCACGAGCATGGTGACGACGCCGCCCACGTAGATCCACGCGGCCACCTCGTCCCAGTCGACGGCCTCGCCCCACCGCGCCAGCGCGCCGAGCTGGAGGACGCCGAAGCCGGTGTAGGTGACGGCGATGGGCCAGTACGGAAGCCACTCCCGCTCCCACGCGGCGTGGAGGGCGGCGATCCCGTAGGCGAGCAGCCAGGCGGCGACGGCCCGGCTGGTGAGGGGCGTCAGCGACCAGGGCCAGAACCGGGCGGCGGCGGCGGGGTCGAGGAAGAGGGCGGCGCCCTCAGCGAGGAGCCCGAAGCCGAGCAGGGACAGGGCGAGCGCCATGGAGAACGAGAAGGGCCGTCGTTCGGGTGGGCGCTCGGTGGCGAGGCGCTGCTCGGCGAGGATGGGCGCGAGGAAGGCGGGGAACAGCCCGTAGGCGACGAGCCACGCCCACCCGAAACCCGACCGGAAGTCGAAGCGGTCGAGGTGCATGAGCGTGGCCGCCAGGGTGAACGGCATGAGCACCCCGACGGCGGGGATCACCAGGCGCACGCGCTCCCAGCTCCCCGAGCGGACGGCGAGGAAGGCCGCCAGCGACGTCGCCCAGAAGTTGGCGCCGAGGAAGGCGGCGGTGAGCGGCGGTTCGATGTCCCAGGCGAACCACGTCTCGGTGTCGTCGCTGGGGCCGTAGATCAGGGCCCCGCCGACGAAGGTGAGGATGCTGGCTGACAGCACGAACCGCCGCATGTTGACCGTGAGCGCTCCGGGCGCCGGCGTCTGCACGGGCCGGGATTGTAAGGAGGGCGACAGGGTCGGTGCCGGGCCAGGGAGCGACGCGGACGGGTGACGACGCCGCCGCGCTCGGGTTCGCCTTCTACAGCTGCGCCTTCGCCGTCGCCGGTTCGGCCGCCTCCCGGCAGGAGGACGCCCAGGCGGCCATTGGACCTCTCTACGTGCTGCTCATCGTCTCCTACTTCGTGACGGGAGCGGTCCAGGCCGCGCCCGACGGCCTCGTGGCTCGCTTCTCGTCGTTCGTCCCGCCCCTCGCTCCTCTCACCGCGACGTCCCGGGTGCTCCTCGGTCACGCGCCGCTCTGGGAGGTGGTGGCGTCGGTGGCGCTCACCGTGGTCGCCACCATCGCCCTCGTGCGGCTGGCCGGGCGGGTGTACGGCGGCGCCGTGCTGCGCTTCGGTCCCAAGCTCGGCATGCGGGAGCTGGTGTCCCGGGCTCCGTGACCGACCCTCCGGTGGTTCTGGCACGCTCAGGGCGCGAGATCAGGCACCTTTCCTGACCCAATGCCCGGGGGTGCTGAGTAGCGCCGCCACCTGTTGCAAACTCGCAGGATGACGGAGGGGGCACGCGCCGGGTGGATCCACCGCCTGATGCCCTACCTGGGCAGGTACCGGCGCCAGGTGCTGCTCACCTTTGGCGCCGCCCTCGCCGGTCTGGCTGTCACCGCCCTCACACCGGTGATCCAGAAGGTCGTGGTGGACGACGTCATCCTGTCCGAGCGCCGGTCGCTCGGCCTATGGCTCACGCTTCTCGTGGCGGCGGGCGTGTTCCGGTTCGGCGCCGCCCACGTGCGCCGGTACGTCGGCGGTGCCGTCGCCCTCGGGGTCCAGTACGACCTGCGCAACGACATCTACGCCCGCCTGCAGCGTCTCGACTTCGCGCGCCACGACGAGTTCCACACCGGCCAGCTCGTCTCTCGGGCCATCTCCGACGTCGCACTGGTGCAGGGCCTTCTCGCCTTCCTCCCCCTCTTCAGCGGCAACGTGCTGCTGGTCGTCTCGTCGCTGGTGGTCATGGGGGTGCTGTCGCCCCTTCTCACGGTGGTGGCCCTGCTCGTCGTGCCGGTGACGACGGTGGTCGCCCTCCGGCTGCGCACCACCGTGTTCCCCGCCGCCTGGGACGCCCAGCAGAAGGCGGGCGAGGTGGCCGGCGTGGTGGAGGAGTCGGTGTCCGGCGTGCGCGTCGTGAAGGGCTTCGGCCAGGAGGACCGGGCGCTGGCCCAGCTCACCGACTCGGCCCAGGACCTGTACGGGTCGCGCATGCGGGCCGTGCGCATCCAGGCCTGGTTCGGCTCGACGCTCCAAATGGTGCCCACCCTCGGCCAGGTCGGGGTGCTGGCGCTCGGGGGCTGGCTGGCACTGCGGGGCCGCATCTCCATCGGGACGTTCCTGGCCTTCTCGTCCTACCTGCTGCAGCTGGTGGCACCGGTGCGCATGCTGTCGACGTTCACCGTCGTCGCTCAGCAGGCGCGCGCCGGGGCCGAGCGCATCTTCGAGGTGCTGGACTCCAATCCCGCCGTCGTGGAGAGGGAGGGGGCGCAGCCGCTGCCCCCGGTCGAGGGTGAGATCCGCTTCGACGGCGTGACCTTCGGCTACCTGCGCTCCGAGCCGGTGCTGCGGGACTTCACCCTCACCGTCGCCCCCAGCGAGACGGTGGCACTGGTGGGGCCGTCGGGCTCGGGCAAGTCGACGGTTGCCCTCCTCGTTCCCCGGTTCTACGAGGTGACCGAGGGGGCGGTGCAGATCGACGGCTTCGACGTGCGCGACGTCACCCTCGACTCGCTGCGGCGCCAGGTGGGGGTGGTGTTCGAGGAGACGTTCCTCTTCTCCGACACCGTCAGGGCCAACATCGCCTACG
>DASZJY010000152.1:0-3279 GCA_035947635.1 Acidimicrobiales bacterium
GACGTCGGGCGCACCTGGTCGGCGGACGACCGCGAGGGTCGCCAGCTCCCGGGTGACGTCGATGTGGCGCCAGGTGTCGAGCTCGGCGGCCACGTCGCCTCCCACGACGAGGAACAGCTCACGGGAGGGGTCCTCGTCGGCCAGGGCCCGGAGGGTGTCGGCCGAGTAGGAGTCGCCCCCGCGGTCGAGCTCGAGACGGCTGGCCTCGAGGCCGGGCCGGCCGGCCACCGCCGCCTCGACCATGGCGTAGCGGTCCTCGGCCGCGGTGACCCCTCGAGCGCTCTTCTGCCACGGCCGGTTGGCGACGACGAAGAGGACGCGGTCGAGCCCCAACCCGTGACGGGCGTTCACCGCCGCCACCAGGTGGGCCAGGTGGACGGGGTCGAAGGTGCCCCCGAAGACGCCGAGCCGCTCGCCGGAGGTGGCTCCCACGGCGGGAGTCTACGGGTGGCTCCGATGTCGCCTTGGTCGAAGGCGCCCCGGCGATCTACCCTCGTTGGAGCCCGGCAGGGGAAAGTTGGCGCGAGCCGGGCGCCATTCGACGACACTCCCACAGACCATGAGCACTCACACCAGGCCCTGGACGCCTCGCATGTGGCGGGACCTTCCGGCCGACCAGCAACCCGACTGGCCCGACGAGCTGGCCCTTGAGTCGGTGTTGACCCGCCTCGAGGCCTTGCCTCCTCTGGTGTTCGCCGGCGAGGTGCGCGACCTCACGGACCATCTGGCCCAGGTGTCGCGGGGAGAGGCATTCCTCTTGCAGGCGGGCGACTGCGCGGAGTCCTTCGAGTTCTCGGCCGACTCCATCCGGGACAAGCTCAAGGTCATCCTCCAGATGGCGGTCGTGCTCACCTACGGGGCGGGCGTGCCGGTGGTGAAGATGGGCAGGATCGCCGGGCAGTTCGCCAAGCCCCGGTCGTCTCCCACCGAGACCATAGGCGGCGAGGTCATCCCCGCCTTCCGGGGCCACATGGTGAACGACGACGCGCCCAATGCCGCCGCCCGGGTGGCCGACCCCGAGCGGTTGCTGCAGGCGTACCACCAGTCGGCGTCCACCATGAACCTGCTGCGCGCCTTCACCAAGGGCGGCTTCGCCGACCTGACCAAGGTCCACGTGTGGAACCAGGAGTTCGTGGCCAGCAGCCGGGAGGGCCAGCGCTACGCCGGCCTGGCCAACGAGATCGCCCGCGCCCTCCGCTTCATGTCCGCCTGCGGCATTGACCTGGGGAACGAGGCGACGATCCACCAGGTCGACTTCTGGACCTGCCACGAGGCGCTCCTGCTCGGCTACGAAGAGGCGCTCACCCGGCAGGACTCGCTGAGCGGCGGCTGGTACGACTGCTCGGGCCACCTGCTGTGGGTCGGCGACCGCACCCGGCGGCGCGACGGCGCCCACGTGAGCTTCCTCACCGGGGTGGAGAACCCGATCGGCGTGAAGATCGGTCCCTCGGCGAGCGTCGAGGAGGTGCTGGCGCTGTGCGAGGTCCTAAACCCCGACCGGGTGCCGGGACGGCTCACCCTCATCACCCGCCTGGGCGCCCGCCGGGTCGAGGAGCTGCTGCCCCCGTTGGTCGAGGCCGTCCGCCAGTCGGGACATCCCGTGATCTGGGCCTGCGACCCCATGCACGGCAACACCGTGCTGTCGCCCGGGGGCCGCAAGACTCGCTACTTCGATGACATCGTCACCGAGATCCGGGCGTTCTTCGCCGTCCACCGGGCCGGGGGCTCATGGCCAGGCGGGGTGCACGTGGAGCTCACCGGCGACGACGTCACCGAGTGCGTGGGCGGGCCCGACGGCCTGGCCGAGGACCACCTGGGCGAGAGGTACCTCACCGTGTGCGACCCCCGGCTCAACGCCCGCCAGTCGCTCGACCTCGCGTTCGAGATCGCCGAGCTGCTCCGGGGATAACGGCTGCCGGTGCGCCGTCCGGGCGCGCCCCCATCCGGCCAACTGTTCCCGAGAACGGTCCCCGGCGAGCCACCTCCACGAACTGATCGCGAAGGTGGTCGTTGGGAAGCCACCTCCACGAACTGATGCGACGGTGGTCGTTGGGAAGCCACCTCCACGAACTGATCGCGGGGGTGGTCGTTGAGAAGCCACCTCCACGACCTGATCCTCCGACGCGCGCTCGCCCCTCGCCGGCCGCCGACCGGCTACTCGGCCTCGGCTTGGCCCTCGACCGGTTCCAGGCGACGCACGCCCAGCGGCGGTGGTGCGTCGGGAGCGGTCTCCTCCGGGGCAGGTGGAGGCGTTGACGGGGCGACCGCCGCCGGGCCCTTGGCCGCTCGCTCGACGAACTCGGCGACCGACCGGACGGGCTCGCCGACGGAGCTCTGGTCGCGCCAGTTGCGGACGTTGATCATCCATTCGTCGTCGCCCATGGCGTCGAGCACGACACGCAGGCGGTGCACGGCCAGGTCGGGGCTGTCGAGCAGCGCGAGCAACCGCTCGCCCTCCTCCGTCGAGCGGCCGGCGGCCAGGGCGTAGGTCCGCTCGAGGTCGGTCGCCGTCCGGATCCCGTGGCGGGCCAGCAACCGGCGGGCCTCGTCGCTGTCGCCGTCCGATCGACTTGCCACCACCGGTCCCCGCAGATGCAGGTAGAGGATCGCCTGGTCGACGAAGTCCACCAGTCGAGGGGTCGGGATGCGGGTCCACAGCATGATGTCGACGATGTTGTGGTGAGCCAGGCTCTCGACGTTCTCGATGCCCACCTCGAGCAAGTGGCTGCGGTCGTACAGGGTCATCCCGTCGAGGCGTGACAGCGGGTGGTCCTCCCCGAGGGACGGCACCGCCCGGCCCACCGCCTTCCACTGCTGCAGCAGGTCCTGGATGATCGCCGTGGCCGTCTCGGGGACGATGCCGACGAAGAACGCCAACAGGAGCATCATGGCCCGGGGATCGTCGCCCTCCCGGGCGAAGGGGGCGAAGCTCAGGACCCACGTGGAGACGATGGCGGCGAAGATCCGCACGATGATGTGCGTGTAGACCTTGGGCCCGAGGTCGGCGCGGGCGTACCGGCGGAACAACAGGTTGATGGCGAACACGTACGCCCCGAGGAACGCGAAGGTGACCACGTCGGGCTCCGGCAGCAGCAGCCCCCGGACGTCGGTGGCATCGTCGTCCAGCCCGGGCACCAGCGTCCAGATCCAGAGCCCGCTGATCACCCCCGTGGCCGCCAGCATGGGCAGGCGGCGGCCGGGCGAGACGCCGCCAGTGCCCGACCCGTAGACGTCGCGGATCAGGTCGTCGTAGGTGGTCTCGGCGTCCTCGATCGTCTG
>DASZJY010000153.1:0-1612 GCA_035947635.1 Acidimicrobiales bacterium
CCCGCAACAGGGTGGTCTTGCCCGCTCCGTTGGGCCCGTGCACCAGCACCACCTCGCCGTCGACGACGTCGAGGTCGACTCCGGCCAGTGCGGGGAAGCGCCCGAGCAAGGACACCGCCGAGCGGAAACGTACGATTGAGCTCATGGCGACCGCCTCCAAGGTACCGGCGCGCTCGAAGGCAGGTCCAAGCAGCTGGCGACGCCGGCCGTCCCCGTGGGGGCGCCGGCCCTCCCCGTGGGGGCGCCGATCGCCCCGGCCGCCCCGGGGGCCCCGGGGGCCGCGTCCGCGGGCTGACTCCGTGCGGCGCGTCATCCGGGGCATCGGGAAGACGCTCATCTCCGTCGGCGTCCTCCTGTTCCTGTTCGTCGGCTACCAGCTCTGGGGCACCAACCTGGCCGAGGCCCGCGACCAGCGGTCACTCGAGAAGCAGTTCTCGCGCTTCGCGTCACCAGCACCGCCGGCGACCGATGCGCCGGCCGCCCCGCCGACCACGGTTGCACCCCCGGTGTTGGGCGACGCCGCCGCCCTCATCGAGATCCCCAAGATCTCGGTGCAGAAGTACGTGGTCGAAGGGGTCAGCACCGAGGACCTCAAGAAGGGGCCCGGGCACTACCCCGACACCCCGATGCCCGGCCGCGCCGGCAACTCCGCCATCGCCGGCCATCGCACGACCTACGGGGCACCGTTCTCCGAGCTCGACAAGCTGAACCCGGGCGACCCGATCTTCGTGACCACGCCCGAGGGGAAGTTCCACTACGAGGTCAACCGGTCGGACATCGTCGACCCGAGCCAGTCGGAGGTGCTCGACGACACACCCGACAACCGGCTCACGCTCACGACGTGCCATCCCCGGTTCAGCGCCGCCCAGCGCCTCATCGTGGTGGCCAAGCTGATCTCGCCCGTGTTCGACGCGCCGCCTCCCGCTGCCACCGATCCTGCCCCCACCGACCCCGGCGCCCGCGCACCCGACCCGGCCCCTCGCACGGAGCAGGTGGGGCTCGACGCCGGCCTGTCCGGCAGTGGCACCGCCAACGGCCCCGCCCTCGCCTGGGGCCTCCTCGCCGCCATCGTCTGGGGCCTCACCTGGTGGGTGAGCCACTGGTGGCGCCGGTGGCCGACCTATCTCTTCGGCGCCGCCCTCTTCCTCGTCGCCCTCTACAACTTCTTCGAGAACGTCTCCCGCCTGCTGCCTGCGAACGTGTGACGACTCGTGTCGTAGTAGACGACGATCCTGCGCACGGTGCCCTATAGCCGCAAGCCCCGGGTGTGACGCCGGTCATAGGGAGGAACAAATGCCGGCGTGGACACCACCGCTGCAGTGCTGGGGGCGGCGGGTGAGGGCTCGCTTCTCGGGTTCCTCATCTTCGCCTTCATCGCCGGGCTGATCGCCGGCGGCATCGCCCGGCTTCTCGTCCCCGGGCCCACCCCCATGGGCTGCCTCGGTACCGCCCTCGCCGGCATCGCCGGGTCGATCGTCGCCGCTTTCGTCGGGCGGCTGCTCTTCGGCCCCGCCTACGCCCCTGGGTTCATCGCCTCGGTCCTCGGCGCCACCCTGGTCGTCTGGCTGGTCACCCGCCGCCGGGGCTATTACTGAGTTGTCGGGGGGGGGGG
>DASZJY010000154.1:0-3006 GCA_035947635.1 Acidimicrobiales bacterium
GACCAGCACGGTGACGCCCTCGAGGTGGCCCTCGGCGATGCGGTCGCGGGCCTGGTCGGCGAAGTCGCGTACGGTGCGGAGCTGCTCGTCGAGCCGGCGGTTCTCGGCCTGGGTGGCCTTGACGGAGTTCTCGACCCGGTCCACCTGGGCCTCCAGGGCGTCGACCGTCACCCGGTCGATGACGGTGGAGCCCATGACGACACCGACGCCGAGGGCCAGGAACACCGCGACCAGGGAGACGACGTGGTAGCGAAGGTTGATCACGTCAGATGACTGCTGTTCTATGGCGCTGCCCGGCGACTGAGCTTGCGAGGTCGCACCTCAGCGCTTCGGGCCGCAGGCCCGACCAAAGTAGATCAGCAGTCATCTAAGAGCCGAAGACGGCGCGCCACATCTCCCGCAGGCTCAGCGAGAGGGCCCGCACGAACACGTGCAGGGGTTGGGCGACCGCCACCATGACGAGCATGGCGAAGACGGCGGCGCCGACGAGGAACGCCATGTCGAGCCGCCTCACCCGGCTCTGGTAGAGCCGGTTGACGCCCTTGGCGTCGACGAGGATGGGGCCGACCTTCAGGCGCACGAGGAAGGTCGACGCCATGCCCTCCCGGCCCTTGTCGAGGAACTCGACCATTGACGCATGGGTACCTACGGCGACGATGAGCTCGGCCCGCTTCTCGTAGGCGAGCAGCATGGCCACGTCCTCGCTGGTGCCGGCCGCCTCGAACACCGTGTAGGGCAGGCCCAGCTCGTCCAGCCGCCCTGCCCCCGGCGCCTCGCCCCCGGGGTAGGCGTGGACGACCAGTTCGGCGCCGCACCGCAGAGCGGCGTCGGACACCGAGTCGAAGTCGCCGATGATGACGTCGGGCCGGTGACCGGCGTCGAGGAGGGCGTCGGCGCCGCCGTCGACGGCGATGAGGACCGGCCGCACCTCGCGTATGTACGCCCGGAGGGCGGCCAGGTCGTCGAGGTAGTCGGCGCCGCGGACCACGACCAGGACGTGGCGACCGGCCAGGTCGGTGGCCAGCTCGGGCAAGAGCGGCGCATCGGTCAGCAGGTGGTGCTCGCGCTTGAGATACGAGAGGGTGTTCTCGGCGAACCGCCCGAGCTCGTCGCTCACCGCCCGCTTGGAGGCCTCCAGCTGGGCCTCGAGTGACTCCAGCGTGTGGCGGGTGCCCGAGCCCACCTCGCTGCCCTCCGCCCACACCGTGTCGCCCTCGATGCGGAGCACCTGTCCCTCGTGGACGTCGGTCATGATGTGGGCGCCCACGTCGTCGACCAGGGGGATGCCGGCGGCGGCCAGCAGCAACGGCCCGACGTTGGGGTAGCGCCCCGAGATCGAGCGCGACGCGTTGACCACCGCTCCCACGCGGGCCTTGATGAGCCCCTCGGCGGCGAGGCGGTCGAGGTCCTCGTGGTCGATCACCGCCACCTCGCCGGGGAGCACCCGGGTGAGAAGGGTCTTGGTGCGCCGGTCGACCCGCGCCGGGGCGACGACGACGTCGACGGGCGCAGGGGCGGCGGCGGCGACGTCGGTCGACCCGTTGGCGGGGGGAGGCGCCGGCCCTCGAACGGTCGCCCGGCGGACCATCAGCGCTCCCGCTCCCGGGAGGCGGCGGCGAGGAGCTCGCTGGCGTGGCCTTGGGCGGTGGTGCTGGCGGGCTGGCCGGAGAGCATCCGCGACAGCTCGACCACCCGGTCCTGGCCCTCGACGGGGCGGGCCCGGGCCACCGTGCGCCCGGCCTCCTCCTCCTTGGCCACCGCCACCTGGTGGTCGGCGAAGGCCGCCACCTGGGGAAGATGGGTGACGACGAGCACCTGGTGGTCGGCGGCGACAGTGGCCAGCGCCCGCCCCACGGCGAGGGCCGCCTCTCCCCCGACCCCGGCGTCGACCTCGTCGAAGACGAGCGTGGGCGGCGCGTCGGTGAGCACCAGTCGTGCGGCCAGCATGGAGCGGGCCAGCTCACCGCCCGACGCCACCTTGGCCAGGGGAAGCGCCTCTTCGCCGGGGTTGGCGGAGAGGAGATACGTCACGTCGTCGCCCGGATCTTCATCGCCCACCCTCACCGCCAGGCGGGCACGCGGCATGGCGAGCGACCGCAGGTGGCCCTCGATCGCCGCCGCCAGCGCCGGCGCCGCCTGCCGCCGGGCACGTCCGACCAACGCCGCCGCCCTCGCTTCCTCGGCGCGGGCCTCGGTCCGCTCCGCCTCGAGTGTCGCCACCCTGAGGTCGTGACCCTCCAGCTCGGCGAGCCGAGCACGGGCCTCTTCCCGGTAGGCGATCACGTCCGACAGCCTCTCACCGTACTTGCGGCCGAGCTCGCGGAGGAGGTGGCGCCTCGACCTCACCTCGTCGAGACGCGCCCGGTCGACGACGATGCTCTCGACCAGCTGCCGCAGCTCGGCGGCGGCGTCGGCCAGCTCGGCGGCCACGGCGCGGAGCCGCTCGCCGGTCGGCTCGAACGGGCGTCGGCCGGCACAGGCGGCGATGGCCGCCCCCACCGCGTCGGCCGCGCCGCCGTCGGCGTTGAGCGCCTCGTAGGCGGCTCCGCCCGCCTGTCGGTGGGCGTCGGCCGCCGACAGCAGGTCCTCCTCGGCTTCCAGGGCCTCGTCCTCGGCCGGGTCGTCCAGCCCGGCCCGTTCGAGCTCGCCGAGCTGGAACCGGAGGAGGTCGACCTCCCGGGCCACCGCCCGGGAGTCGCCGCCGGCGTCGGCCAGGGCGGCCTCGGCGGCGGCCACCCGCCGACGGGCCGCGTGGAGGGGCGCCAGGTCGATCTCGGCGAAGCGGTCGAGCCCGTGGCGTTGGGCCCGGGCCGTCAGGAGCGACTGGTGGGCGTGCTGGCCGTGCAGGTCGACCAGCTCGGCGCCCAGCTCGGCCATCACCCCGGCCGTGGCCAGGCGGCCGTCCACGTAGGCCCGGCTGCGCCCGTTGCGGGGCACGGCCCGGGCCACCACGACCTCGCGGTCGCCGTCGACGAACCGGCCCTCGACCCAGGCCTCGTCAGCGCC
>DASZJY010000155.1:0-4040 GCA_035947635.1 Acidimicrobiales bacterium
CGTGGGCGTACTCCTCCATGAGCAGCGCGCGCGCTTCGCCGGTGGGGGGCAGGGTCTCGAGCTCGCCGGTGAGGTAGCCGTCGCGCTCCTCCAGGCGGGCGCAGACCACGTCGTCGAACAGGGGCAGGAGGGGCTCGATGACGAAGTCGAGGGCGCCGGTGATGAGGACGGTGCGGTGCCCGGCAGCCCGGTGCTCGCGCACCCGTCGGATGCCCGCCGGGAACGACTTGGTGAGCAGGAGGTAGCTGAACATCTCCCAGGCGTCGTCACGGAGCCGGCGGACAGGCGCCCCGTCGTAGCGCCGGTAGAAGTGGCGCAGGAAGTCGCCGCGGTCGCGCCGGTCGAGGGCGAGGAGGCCGGGGGCCTGGCGGAGCATGCGCAGGGTGAACTTGGCCCGATCGTCGTCGGCCATGTTGCGGGTGGCCAGCCAGGCGTAGGACTCGACGACGTTGGAGGCGATGAGCGTGTTCTCCAGGTCGAAGGCGGCCAGGTGCCGTTCGGGCGACAGCACCGCCCGCTTCCCCCGCTCGTAGCGAGTCAGCCCCGTCCGGCGTCCGCCCGTGGTGCGGACGCGCGCCTGGGCCACGATCGAGGGCAGGTGGATCTCGCCCAGGTAGCGCCGCCAGTCCACCGCGGTCGTGTCGAAGGCGAACTCCGCCTGGTCCTCGGGGCTCAGCGTGTGCCACAGGCCCACCAGACGGGCGTCGTCGAACACTGCCTCGGTCTCGGCGTAGGCGCCGTAGAGCCGGACGTAGTCGAGGGCCCGCTCGCCCTGGTCGCGGCGGTCCTCGATGCGGGCGGTGATCTCTGCCCGCTGGCCACGGATGGGGAGCGTGGCCACGACGCGCTCCGCCGTCCGCAGCGCGTTCACACCCCGCTGGAGCTGGCGGAGGGCCCGGCCCCGGCGGGAGAACTGCCACTCGGAGGTCACGACGATGGGCTGCCCGTCGGCGTCGTACAGCGGGTGCTCGTGGAAGTAGTCCTGCACGAGGTCGACGAGGTTCCGGAGCCGCAGCGGGTTGCGGGAGCCGGTGGAGACGTGGAAGACGGCGTCGTCGGGGTCGTGGCCGCGGGCGGCGACAGTGATGATCGTCGCCACCACCATGTCGACGGGGATCACGTCGATGACGCCCTCGGGGATGCCGGGGAACTCCTCGAGCAACCCCCGGCCATAGGCGATGAAGACGGGCTCGGCCATGCGAAAGCCGCGGATCCATCCCGGGACGGGCTGGTCCCACGCCGACTCGATGATCGAGGGGCGGACGATGGTGACGGGAACGTCGCCCTTGACCTCGAGCAGCGCCCGCTCGGCGAGGGCCTTGGTGTAGGCGTAGGCGTCGGGCCACCCGAGCGACTGGGCCCGGGCCCGGCCCGCTTCGACCAGCTGGTCCTCGACCCACTGTTCGCGCAGGCGCTCGGCCTTGGTGCCGATGAGGGCGGCGCCGGCGGCTCCCACCTCCAGCCTGGCCTGCTTGGTGAAGCGGGCCAGGTTCTCGGGACGGCGGCTCTCGGCGTCGGCGTCGGCGCGCGCCCGGCGGGCGGCGTCGATCTCCGGCTGCCAGCCGACATCGGTGCTGAAGGGCGTGTCCGAGAGCGCGGCCTCAGGAGCCCGTCCCCGCCGGCTCCCGGCCACGTAGGCGGTGGAGACGGCGATGAGATGGGCGCGGGAGCCGAGCTCCGCCAGCGTCTGCACGACGCGGAGGGGGCCGAGCAGGTTCACGTCGACCGCGGCGTCGAGAGGCGAGTCGAAGCTCACCCGGGCGGCGGAGTGCACGAACGTGTGGCAGCCGGCCAGGAGCTCGCGGCCTCTGTCGTCGAGCCCCAGCCCGTCGACCGTCACATCGCCGTCGACGACGTGCACCCGCCGTTCGATCTCGTCGTCGAAGCGGTCGCCGAGCTCGGCCCGGAGACGCTGGAAGGCGTCGTTGCCGAAGATCTCCCGCCGGGCGCGCTTGTCGGCGCTGGCTCGGCGGCCGGAGCGCACGACGAGCACCAGCTCGCAACCGGGCACGGCCCGCAGGAACCGCTCGACGAGCGCGGTGCCGAGGAAGCCGGTGGCGCCGGTGATGCCGACGCGCGCGCCGGCCAGGGCTTCCGGGATCATCGTCCCTTCTCTAGCATCAGTGGGCGCAGGAGGGGGAAGTGGAGCCCACGACCAGAGACGACCGCGTGCTCGCGCCCACGCGGTGGACGGCGACGCTCATCGTGCCCGTGCTGACCGCCGCCTTCGTCATCCTGTACCTCTTCCCGGGGAGGACCCAAGGGCTCTGGGCCTGGACCATCGAGCCCACGATGACGCCCATGTTCATGGGTGGCGGGTACCTCGCCGGTGCCTGGTTCTTCGCCCGGGTGGCGCGCACGCGTTCGGGCCACCGGGCGCTCGCCGGCCTGGTCGGGACGTCGCTGTTCGCCACCATGCTCCTCGGCGCCACCATCCTCCATTGGGACCGCTTCAACCACGATCACGTGTCGTTCTGGGCCTGGCTCGCTCTCTACGTGGTCACGCCGCCGCTCCTGCCCTGGCTCTGGGCGCGCAATCGCAGGACCGACCCCGGGGTGCCCTCGGCGGACGAGGTGGTGGTACCGGCGCCCGTTCGGGCCGCCTTGACGGTGGGGGGATCCGCGACGTTGCTCTTCGCTCTGGTCATGTTCGTGTGGCCGTCGACCGTCATCGAGCACTGGCCTTGGGCGCTGTACCCGTTGACGGCGCGGGTGCTGGCGGCGTTCCTGGCCTTCCCGGCGGCGACGATGGCGCTGTTCGGCACGGACGTCCGGTGGAGCTCGTTCCAGCTGCCGGCCGAGACCGCGACCATCGGCCTGGCGCTCATCCTCGTCGCCACCTTCCGGGCCGGCGACCAGTTCACCGGCTCGATGGCCGGCTACGCCGCCGCCCTGGCGGGGGCGCTGGTCCTGCTCGTCCTGCTGCAAGTCGCCATGTTGCGACGCCGACCGGCGCGAGGCTGAGAGGCCATGCCCGACGACTACGGCTACGTCTACGACCTCGTCCGGAAGCTGGGCGGCTCCGACTTCACCGCCCGCACCGCCGAGTTCCTCCTCGAGCGGCCCTTCGCCATCCTGCTGATCCTCGTCGGGGCGGTGGTGGTCAGCCGCTTCGCCTCCCGGCTGGCCCGCCGCTCGGTCGAGTCGCTCGTCGCCCGGTCGACGCTCGCCCGCGCTGCCGGCGGCGGTGGCCACAGCGCGGCCCGGGCCCGCACCCTGGCCGGTGTGGCCGCCAGCCTCGTCCGCATCGTCGTGTGGAGCATCGCCGTCCTGCTGGTCCTGGACAAGACGGGGCTCAACCTCGGGCCCCTGATCGCCGGCGCCAGCATCGTGGGGGTGGCCCTCGGCTTCGGCGCCCAGAGCCTGGTGAAGGACTTCCTGTCCGGCTTCTTCATCCTGGCCGAGGACCAGTTCGGCGTGGGCGACGTGATCACCGTCTCGGACACGACGGGCACGGTGGAGGAGGTCAACCTGCGCATCACCCGCATGCGGGGCGCCGACGGAACGGTGTGGTTCGTCCCCAACGGCGAGATCCGCAAGGTCGGGAACTCGGCCAAGGACTGGTCGAAGGCGCTCGTCGACGTCGTCGTGCCCCCCGGCACCGACATCCCCACGGCCACCGCTGCCATCGAAGCCGAGGCGACCCGGCTGAAGGACGACCCGGAGTGGTCGGAGGCCTTCGTCGAGGCGCCCGAGGTGCTCGGCGTGGAGGCTGCGGGCGCCGACGGCGTCACCCTGCGGGTGGCGGCGAAGACGAGCCCCGAAGCACGGGCGCGCGTGGCCCGCGAGCTGCGGGGGCGCATCATGAACAGGCTGAGGACCGACGGGGTGCTGCCCGTGCGGGAGCCGGCCGGCGCCGAGCCGGTCGAGCCGGCCGAGCGGGCGGGAGCGGGCGAGGAGGGCTGAGACGCCCGGATCCTCTGCCCGCACCGAGACAGCTCACGAGGACACATCATGGAGGCAGAGCGGGTGCAGGTGAGCCCGACGAGTTCTTGCTCCGCGGGCCTCTGACGGGCTGACGGCCGGCGCCCCCGCCCGAT
>DASZJY010000156.1:0-13539 GCA_035947635.1 Acidimicrobiales bacterium
GCCGGGATGCGGCGCTCCAGCTGGTCGAGCTGTGCCAGGGCGAGGTGTTGGTCGGGCGGGTGACGATCGGTGCCGGCGCGACGGTCGGTGTGCGGGCGACGGTAGGTCGGAACTCATGTGTGGAGCCCGGCGCGTACCTCACCGCCCTCTCGTGGTTGCCGGAGGGAGCTCGCCTGGCCGCGGGGGAGCAGGGCGACGGCGTCCCCGCCGTCGGGTCCGGGCCCGCGCCCGAGCCGCCGGAGGTGGATCGATCTGGCGACCTGTCACCCGGCCTTCACGCCCTGGCGCTCGTCGCCGGGCGGTTGGTTGGCCTTCCGTCGATCCTCGTCCTGTGTGTTCTCACCGAGTGGAGCGCGTTCGGGGACGTCGATTCCTTTTGGGGTGCCTTGGCACTGTCGTCTGCGGCGCTGACCCTTGCCGTGCCGGCCAGCCTGCTCGTGCAGGTGCTCCTGCTGCGCCTGGTCGGCCCCATCCGCCCCGGTTCGTACAGTCGCTGGAGCCCGGCCGCCCTTCGCATCTGGTACAAGACCGGCGCGGTTGAGTCGGCAGGGCGGTGGTTGAGCGGCTCGCTGCTCTGGCCCCGGTGGCTGCGCCTGGCCGGGATGGACGTCGGCCGGGGCTGTGAGATCAGCACGATCATCGACGTCGTCCCGGAGACGGTGCGCATCGGCGACGAGTCGTTCTTCGCCGACGGGATCTACCTCTGCTCGCCGATGTTCCATCGGGGGACGATCGCAGTCTTGCGAACGGAGCTCGGTTGCAACACGTTCCTCGGCAACCATGCGGTCGTGCCCGCCGGACCGCGCTATCCCGATGATCTCTTCGTGGGTGTGGCCACCGTCGCGCGCGACGGCGCCGGGCCGGGGACCGGGTTGTTCGGCCATCCCTCCCTCGTGCTGCACCGGCGGGAGGTCGTCACGATCGACCGCCGCCTGACCCACGATCCGTCGTTCGCCCGCCGGGTGACACGGTGGGTGTTCGAGGTGGGCCGCTTCCCGCTCGTGGTGCTTCCCGTCTTGACCGTCTTGGCATGGTTCTCGCTCTCGCAGGCGGCCGCCGGCCTCGACCCCGGGCTGCGACTCGGCGCCGTGGTGCTCCCCGTGACTCTGGCGGCACTGGCGCTGCCCGTCGTGGCGACGCTCGCCCTCAAGTGGCTCCTGCTGGGCCGGGGGCGGCCTGGTCGACATCCCTTCTGGTCGTGTTGGTGCGCCCGGTGGGACTACGTCTACATGGCCTGGCAGACCTGGGCGGCCTCACCGCTCGGGTGGCTCGAGGGGACGCTCTTTCTCAACGTGGTGTTGCGCTTGGCCGGCGCCCACATCGGGCGTGAGGTGCTGCTGGGCCCCGGATTCCGCCAGGTCGTCGACCCCGACATGTTGTGGTTCGAAGACGGGGCCACCATCGCCGGGGACTTCCAGACCCACAGCTTCGAGGACCGGGTCCTCAAGATCGACCGCGTGGACGTCCGCCAACGGGCCACCGTCGGCCAGAGCGCCGTCGTGTTCTTCGGTGCCGACATCGGAGCGGAGAGCCGCGTGGAGCCCGCCGGCGTGGTCATGAAGGGAGCGGTGCTCGTCCCAGGACGGACTTATGCGGGCAACCCGGTGAGCCCTCGGACAGGCGCTTCCCATCGCGGCGCAGCCGTCGACCGGGTCGCCAGCAAGGCCCACCTGTACCGGTAAGCGGCGGCCGATCGTCGGTCGCTGCCCGGCTCGCGGGCCCCTACGGCTCCTCTCGCAGCTCGGCAGGCGATGAGGTCTTGGCCTTGGCCACCAGGCGGGCCTCACCGGAGGGATCGGCGCTGGCGGCGCGGCCACCGCCGCTGTCTGCTGGGCAGACGGCTCTCCGGCCCGGGGCGGCGGCGTCGACCACGGGTAGGTTCTCCAGGCGCCGGGCGGTGGCGAGCGACTCGGCCGCCTGCCCCACGGTGCTGCCGGTGGACCGAGCCAGATCAGCGGCAGCCGAGCGCTCCCCTGCCCCCTTCCATGCCTGCGTCTCGGTCCGCCGGGCGGCCGCCTTGGCCTTGATCGGGGGAGTCGCTGGTCGGCTGACGCTGCCTCCGGGTTTCGAGCAAGCTGCGGGTGAGTGGCCACCCCCCCGCACCGATCGCTTGACCCCGAGCGCAAGGCCCGTCTGCGGCGAGCCAAGCTGACCGCCCTCGTGCGCGCCCACTGGGGGGTCGACGCCTTCGATCCCGACCCTCGCCCGGCCGGTGGCATGGCGGGAAGAGTGGGCGAGCGGGGGTGGATGCTCGTCGAGGAGGACGCCGGGCGGGCCGTCGGTCGGGGGCTGCTATGGGCGCTTCGCGCCGGCGTGCGAGATCTGCACCTCCTGCTCTCGGCCGACCGTGAGGACGCGGTGCGCGCCGCACGGCGGGGACGGCTCTTCCGTACCGCGGTGCAGGCCTGGCAGGTGCACGGCACCGAGCTGACCGCCGTCGGGCCGGAGGTGCTCCCGGCGGAGCCTCCTCTCGACGGGCGGGCCGAGCGCTATCGGCAGGTCATCCGAGAGGCGGGCGCCCAGCCCGTCGTCGAGTGGGGAGGCCTGTACGGCGACGTCTGGGGGCTCGAGGTGGCTCGCGTGCGGGAGGACGACGGGAACCTCTGGCTGGGCGTCGGCGTCACCAAGGAAGACCGGCTCACCCATCGACTGGTGTGGGGCGACGAGCCCGACGTCGAGGCAGTTCGCTCGGTGGTGGAGCAGGTCCGCGACACGAGGGAGCGGGCCGACCTCGCCCATCCTCTGAACCTGTTGGCCAGAGAGCGTTGGCTGCGGGGGTGGCTCGTGGGACAACCGGGCCAGATCGGCGCCTCCACTCTCGAGCCCGTGCCGCCGCCGGTCCCCCGGCCCGACGACGTCCGGGTGCGTGCCCCCTCGCCCGCGCTGGGCTCGGCGGCCGACGGGGAGCCCCTGCTCGCGGTGTGCTCCGTCGGCTTCGATACCGAGGCGGTGCCGACCGCGGTGGAGGTTCGGGAGGCGGTCGAGCAGCGCACGGGCGGTCAGGTGCGGTTGGCGCTCGTGGTGCCCGACGCCGACGACGGCCCCTTGCTGCGCCTGGTCAAGGACGACGCCATCGTGCCCTTCGACGTGATCGACGTCCCCGACGACTGGCCCCTGCGCTGCCGCGACAGAAGGCCAACTGGGTGAGGAAGTGGTTGGATCTGTCCCCTTTTGGGGGCCGGAAGCGAGGCATAGGGTCGGGCGATGTCTCCCGACGACGAGCTCGCAGAGGTGACCGACCAGCTTTACGCCGTCCACCCCGCCGAGTTCGTGTCGGCGCGCAACGAGCTGGCCCGGAGGCTGCGGGCCGAGGGCCGGAAGGACCTGGCTGCCGCCGTCGGCAAGCTGCGCCGCCCCACACCTGCGGCATGGGCCGTCAACCAGCTGTCCCGCCACGACCGGGCAGCCGTCGAGGAGCTCGTGCGGCGCGGTGAGCAGCTGCGGGCCGCCCAGGAGCGTGCGCTGGCCGGTGCCCCCGCCGCTGAGCTCCGGGAGACGACCCGAGCTCGCCGCGACGCGCTCGTGGCGCTGGCCGAGTCGGCCGTTCGGTTCTTCGCCGAGCGGGGACAAGCGGTCGACGCCCACCGCCAGGACATCTCCGACACCCTCGACGCCGCCTCCCTCGACCCTCAGGCGGCGCTCGCCGTGCTGAGTGGCCGGCTCACGACGGGCCTGGAGCCGCCGTCGGGGTTCGGCGAGCTCGGGAGCTTCCCGACCGGGCCGTTCGGGCTCGCCCCCACGCCTGGGGGGGCGCCCGCGGCGCCCGAGGCCACCGACGCCGAGCGGGCGGCGAGGGAGGCGCGCCGGCGGGCCGAGGAGCTCGAGGCCACCGCCGAGGCGTCAGAGGCTCGGGCCGAGCGCCGCCGGAGAGAGCTGGAGGAGGCCGAGGCGGAGGTCGCCCGGCTGGAGCGCAAGCTCGACGCAGCCCGGCGCCAGGTCGAGCTGGCGGCCGAGGACGCCGAAGCGGCTCAGCGGGCGGCGGCCGACGCGCGCCAGGCGGTCGCCCGGGTGACGGCGGAGCGGGAGGCCGCCGAGGCGCACCTGCGGGAGGTCAGCGGCGCTCCCTGACACGGTTCCGGGAGCCGTTCTGGGTGCGGAAGGGCGTCCGTTTCGGCCCCCTTTCCTGACCCAATCCGTCAGAAGGTGGCGCGGGCGGACAGGAACGACCCGAGCTGGGGAGTTCCTGCCCCGCGGTTGCACTGAGCGAGGCGACGGTCGAACGCGGCGTTGCCCAGGCGCCGGGTGTCCGCCAGCCGCGCCAGGGCGCGCGCCTCGGCGGGCCCCTCGAGCCGGGCGATCACCGCCTGCTCCTCGCGGTCCATCCGGGCGTTGAAGGCGGCCTGGCTCCGCCGCAGCTGGTCGCAGGTCGTCCCCCCCGAAGGAGGCGTGGTCGGCGTTGTCGTGGTCGTCGCCGGCCCGCCCACAGTGGTGCTGGTGGCCGGCGGGACGGTCGTCGTCGGCGCCACGGTGGTGGTGGGGCCCACCGTCGTCGTCGGAGCCACGGTCGTGGTGGGCGCCGCCGTCGTCGTCGGCGCCACGGTCGTGGTCGGAGCCACCGTCGTCGTGGGCGCCACCGTCGTCGTCGGCGCCACGGTCGTGGTCGGCGCCACCGTGGTGGTCGGCGCCACCGTGGTGGTGGTCATGGGCGGCCGGGTGGTCGTCGTCGTGGGCGCCACCGTGGTGGTCCCGCCCGTGCCCTGCACGGTGACCGTGCCGGCCATGCCCTGGCCGGTCGGCGTGCCGTGGAAGATGCAGTAGTACTGGTACGTCCCGGGCGCGACGTTCGTGAAGGCGAAGCTGAAGGTCTGCCCCGTCAGGAGGGTGCCCGAGTCGAACATGCCGTTGACGGCGGTCGCCGTGTGCGGGTTGGCACCGGTGTTCCGCCAGAGGACGCTGTCGTTCTGCGTGACCGTGACGTCCCGCGGGTCGAAGAAGTCGTCACGCATCTGGACCTCGATCACGGCGGCGGGCGCCGGCTGGGCCACCAGCGCCAGGAGCACGGCGCCAGTGATGAGCAACGCACGGACGCCCCGGCCCTTCGTCACGTTCTCCCGCCTCTCGTCAGGGCGACCTTCCCCTCATCGAGGACGCGCCTAGGGAGCAGATGCCTTACGGAGGAGTATACGGGTAGTCCCGCCGAGGGGATTCCGCCGGGGCCAGTTGGTGCAGCACGATGGCGACGGCGGTGGCCACGTTGAGCGAGTCGACGCCCGGCGCCATGGCCACCCTCACCCGTCGGTCGGCGGCCGCCAGCGCCGTCGGGGACAACCCGGCGCCCTCCGAGCCGACCAGGAGCGCCTGGTGATGTCGCCCCTCGACGGTACGGACATCCTGGGCGTCGGCGGCGGGGGTCAGCGCCAGCAGCTCGAACCCGATCGCCCGCAGCCAGGCCAGGGCGGCGGGCCAGTCGGTCACCCGGGTGAAGGGCACCCGCAGGACGTGCCCCATCGAGACCCTGACCGTGCGGCGGTAGAGGGGGTCGGCGGCGGTGGGATCGAGCACGACTCCGTCGACGCCCAAGGCAGCGGCGTTGCGGAAGATCGAGCCCAGGTTCTCGTTGTCGTTGACGCCCTCGACGAGGACCAGCGAGCGGGCGTCGGCGGCCACCTCCGACAGGGAGGGCAATGGGCGCCGGTCGGCGGCCGCCAGCACTCCCCGGTGGAAGTGGAACCCGCAGATGGCGTCCATGACCGCCTGCGACACCCGGTGGACGGGCGCACCGACGGACGCCAGCTCGGGGCCCAGCGCCCGGAGGCCTCGGTCGGTGACGAGGACCGAGCGCAGCCGGTAGGGGGAGCGCAGCAGGTGGCGTACGACGGCAGGCCCCTCGGCGATGAAGTACCCGCCGCCGGCCGTCCCCTCGAGCCGCCGCCGGGCCTCCGGATCGTTGAGGCGCACGAAGTCGGCGACGCGCTCGTCGGCCGGGTCGTCGATCGGGAGGCTCATGGTCGACCCTCGGTCGGTCTCCCGCGCCCTAGCGCGCTCGGCCCCGCCGGGACCGTTCTCCTCAGGTGAGCCTGCCGTCGACCCTTATCTCGACGTTGCCGCGAAGGGCGTTGGACACCGGGCAGGAGTCCTCGGCGGCCGACAGCGCCTCCCGGAAGCCATTCTCGTCGACGCCCGGGACGTCGGCGTCGACGCGGAGGACCATGGTCGTGACCTTGCCGCCCTCGAACGCGCAGGTGGCCTCGAGCTGCAGCCGCTCTGGCGCGTGTCCCCGCGTGCTCAGCTCGTTCGAGAGAGCCATCCCAAAGCATGCGGCATGAGCGGCGGCGATCAGCTCCTCGGGGCTGGTCCTTCCCTCCGACTCTTCGGTGCGCGCCGCCCACGTCACGTCGGCGTCGGTGAACAGCCCGCTGCTCAGGGCCGACACCGTTCCATTGCCCCCGAAGAGATCCCCGTGCCACGTGGCACTGGCGTTGCGGTCTGCCACGGCCAATTCCTCCCTGGTCGTCGTCCGTCGCCAGCAGACGCTATTCGCCCGTGCGTCAGCGGATCCCGGGCAGCTCCAGCGGTGACCCCCGGTCGTTGACGAAGACGTCGAGCACCTCGTGGACAACCACGACGACCGCCGGCGATGTGGCGGGCTCTCGCCACGTGCGCCCGGAGAGCGGCCTTTTTCGCCCGCACGCGTTCCCGGATGTCGGCCTGAAGGGGTGCGAACCGCGATCGGACGCCCTCACTGGACGCGATCCCTGGCGTGGCACGGCCGTGCCTTGTCTGGTCACGCCTGGGAGGTAGCACCCAGAGAACAAGACGACGAGGTGGACAGCATGGTCGCTGCCCACGAACGGCGACGACCCATGGTCGGGCGAAGAAGAGAGAGAAAGGAGAACCCCATGAAAAGGAGAGCGAGACTGACGGTCGCCGGAGGGCTGGCGCTCGTGTTGGTGGCCGGGGCATGCGGCGGCGGAGACGGCGGCGACGAGGAGGCCCGCTTCACGGCGGCGACGGCTCCGTCGCCGACACTGGTCGAGTCCCTTCCGTCCGGGTTCCCCGGCGAGGAGAGCGCGGTGAAGGACACCTTCGTCGGCCTTGCCGGAGAGGCGACCAAGATCGGCGTGGCCCTGGTCCGCCGAGGCGACGAGGTCGCCGTCTACCTGTGCGACGGCCAAGGCGTCTCCGACTGGTTCGCCGGCAACCTCGATGGCGAGCGCCTGCGCCTCCAGAGCGCGGAGGGCACCACGCTCGACGCCTCGCTGGCCGACGGTGGTTTCAGCGGCACCGTCGCCGTGCACGGCGGACCGCCCACCGCCTTCACCGCCCCGCCCGCGCTCCCCGGCGAGACGGGGATCTCCGTCCGGCGCCTACCGGCCGGGTCCCTCCGCTGGATCCTGACCCAGGAGGGCATCTACGGAGCCATAGAGGACTCGGGCGGGAAGACGGTGAGCACCACGTCGAGCACCGGCACGTCGTCGGGGACCTCTGGGAGCGGGACGTCGGGCAGCAGTACGGCGCCGCCGCCGCAACCTCGGAGCAACCCGTGCGCCGGCGGAGCATGTGACAGCTTGAGCTGTGGCCAGCTCACGAGCCTCTTCAACGGGTACATGAACGGCTTCCTGACGGCCAAGACCAAGCCGTTGAAGGACGCCTACTTCAACGGCGGACTGAGCATCCTCGAATACGGCACCGCCCACGGGTGCAATGTGAATCCCTGATCCGTAACGGTTCCCAGGGCACGTCGTCGCCATCGGCGTGCCCTGGACGCCTTGGCACCGACCTATCGAGGCGGCGGGGCGGTGACCCGGCGGGTGCCGGTCAGGGGTCGCTCCGGGCGGAGGAGGGCGTAGTCCTCGTCCACTCCCGGCGAGAACAGGTCGTGGGCCACGAACCGGCTTCGTGTCTCCTCCAGGGAGCCGGGGTCGGGCTTGTGGCGGGCGTTGAAGAACGCCTCCTGGTAGATGAACGTGCGGTCGACGCCCAGGTCGGAGAGGGCGAGGGTCATCTCCTCGATCATGGCTCCGTTGCCCACGAGGTAGTAGCGCTTGCCACCCAGCGTGGTGAGCTTTGGCGGAACCGTCTCGGTGATGCGGCCCCGGAGCCCGGTCCAGTCGGGCGGCGGCTGTGAAAGCGTGATCTCGTAGCTGAACTGGGGGAAGGTGGCAACCAGATCGTCGAGCTGGTCGAGCAGGCAGATGTCCTCCACCAGGCGCAGGCCCCAGTAGAGCCGCACCGGCCTTTCGTAGCCCTGCTCCCGCAGCACGTGGGCGAGGGACAGGAAGGGGCCGATCCCCACGCCGGTGGCGAAGAGGATGAGCTCCTCGTCCGACGTCTTGGGGACCATGCAGCGGCCGAGCGGTCCCCGGAAGGCGATGACGTCGCCGGGACGGAGCCTCCCCAGGTAGTACGAGAGCGGCCCCTGTGGGACGAGGCGGATGAGGAGCTGGAAGGTGCGTTCGCCCGTCGGGGGCGAGACGATGCAGTAAGGCGTCCGCCGCCAGCCGTGTCCCTTGACGTCGGCCTGGATGCCCACGAACTGGCCGGGGACGAACCGGAACGGCTGGTCGTCGACGACACGGAACGAGATGCGGACGGTCTCGGTGGGGGTGAGGGCCTCGTACGCCGTGACCTCGGCGCGCCGGTCGTAGAAGTCCACCCGGCGGAGCTTGCGCTCGGGCGCTCCGCGCGAGAGCGGGAACTGAGCGCGGCTGGGCGAAGCGGCGATGTCCGGTGATCCGGCAGTCCGGGCGTCGCGAAGGTGCTCCTCGACGTCCTCCGGAGTACGGTCGTCAGCGCTCATCTGCGGCCCCGCGGGATGCCTGTCAGCTGCGTCTGCCCGAGGATACCGGGCGCCGGCGCTCTCTCCGGTCTCGGCGCGGCGGACGGGCGTAGCATCTGAGGCATGGTCGAGTACGACGACCGGACCGCTCTTCTGGTCGTCGACGTGCAGAACGACTTCGCCGACCCCGGGGGCAGCTTGTACGTCACCGGCGCCGAGAGGGTCGTCGACGCCGTCAACCGAGAGATCGATCGGGCCAGCGCGGCCAGCGCCTTCATCGTCTACACCCAGGACTGGCATCCCGAGTCCACGCCCCACTTCGAGAAGGACGGAGGGGTCTGGCCGGTGCACTGCGTCGGCGGGACGCGAGGCGCCGAGCTGCACCCGGCGCTGCGGGTGTTCCCCGGCAGCGAGGTGGTCCGCAAGGGCACCAGGGGCGAGGACGGGTACTCGGGGTTCTCCGTCCGCGATCCCGAGAGTGGCGACGTGCGCGCCACCGAGCTCGACGCCGTGCTCGAGCGACGCGGCATCGAGCGGGTGGTCGTCGCCGGGCTGGCGACCGACTATTGCGTGAAGGAGACGGCGCTCGACGCCGTCCGCCGGGGCCTGGCCACCACTGTGCTCCGCGCCGCGGTGGCGGCGGTCGATCTCGAGGAGGGTGACGGCGAGCGGGCGCTGGCCGAGGTGGCCGCCGCGGGCGCCACGGTCACCGAGTCCTAGCTGGCAGTCATCGGGCGAGGGCGTTCGATGCGCGCCCCCGGGTCCGGCTCTAGTTGGCCTGGACGCCGAGGGGGTTGCGGCTCTCCTCGGTTTCCGCCCGCCCGGCCCGGCGGGTGAGCTGCTGCAACTCGCCGGCCGTGAGCGTCTCCCGCTCGACCAGCTCGTCGGCGATGCGCTGGAGATCGTCACCGTTGTCGCCGAGGATCGAGCGGGCCGCCTGCTCCGCCTTGGACAGCAGGTCGCGGACCTCCTTGCCTCCACCGTTGTCTTCGGTGGGGGGGCGCTTGAGGTCGTTGACCTGGTCGGCGAGCTCGAAGCGGCCGGTCATGGCCAGGCGCTCGACCATTCGCCGGGCGAGGGCGGCGGCGTGCTCCAGGTCGTCCTCCGAGCGGGTACTGGGCTGGCCGAAGACGTTCATCTCCGCCGCCCGGCCGCCCAGGAGCACGATGAGCTGTGCCATGAGCTCCCGCTTGGTCACGACCTCACGGTCGTCGGCCGACGACCACGGTGACCGATCGAAGGAGCCCGCCCGGCTGACGATCGAGACCCGGGCCGGGGGCTTGACCCCGCGGAGGAGCACCGAGAGCAGGGCGTGGCCCGCCTCGTGCACGGCGACCAGCTGCTTCTCCTCGTCGGACATGAGGCGGCTGCTCTTGGTGCCGGTGATGACCCGGGAGCACGCCTCGTCGACGTCGGCGGGGGCGACCCGGTCGCGGTGGCGGCGGGCGGCGAGCAGGCAGGCCTCGTTGACGATGTTCGCCAGCTCGGCGGCGGTCAGCCCGGCGGTGTTGGCCGCCACCTCGCCCCAATCGACCTTGTTGGAGATCGGCCGGCGGGACGCATGGAGCATGAGGATCTTCTCCCGGCCGTCGCGGTCGGGGCGGTCGACCTGGATGCGGCGGTCGAAGCGGCCGGGTCGGAGCAGCGCGCCGTCGATGAGCTCGGGCCGGTTGGTGGCGGCGAGGATCAGCACGCCCGAGGACCCCGAGAACCCGTCGAGCTCGACGAGGAGCTGGTTGAGTGTGTGATCGAACTCCCGGTCGCCCGTGACGTCGGCGTTGCGGGCCCGGCCTATGGCGTCGAGCTCGTCGATGAAGATGATGCAGGGGGCGTCGCGCTTGGCCGCCTCGAACAGCTGGCGGACCCGCGCCGCGCCGAGTCCGACGAACTTCTCGACGAAGCTCGTCGCCGACACGAAGTAGAAGGGCACGCCCGTCTCACCGGCCAGCGCCCGGGCGAGGAGCGTCTTGCCGCAGCCGGGCAGCCCGTAGAGGAGGATGCCCCGGGGCAGCTCCGCCCCGAGGGACTGGAACCGGTAGGGGTCGGAGAGGTACTCGGTGACCTCGCGGAGCTCGGCAATGGCCTCGTCGAGGCCGGCCACGTCGGCGAACGTGACGACCTGGTGGGTGGACCTGATGTCGTCGGCCTTCCCGACCTGGAAGGGCGTCTCAGCACCGCCGCCGGAGGCGGGTACAGCCGAGGTCTTGTTGTTGCGCCGGAAGTTCAAGCGGGGAAGTCCCTTTCCTCCGGGACGAGTGATGCGAAGGGCAACGATAGTCGCCCCGACGATCAACACCGACGACGCGATCACCTCGGGCCGGCTGAGGATGCTGCTGGCGATCACGTTTGCCCCCCGGGGAGTCGGGTGACGGTCATTGGCGCCCGCACGCTTCCCGGAAGGGGCAGCCGTAGAGCAGGCATAAAGAATCGCGCATCTCCGGGTGATTTGTCACCGCACCCGCGCCGGGCCGCCGTCGATGGCCGACCACAGAGCGCCCTGCCTCGTGGTAGGTGTGGACGGTGCCCCCGGTGTCCCCCGCCCCGACCGAGGTCGCCCCGAACTCGGGGCTCCTGCGGTTCATCCGCTACGCCTTCATGCCGAACCACCTGGGCTACTGCGGGGGCAACGACAACGAGGTGCTGCTCGAGCACGCCTCCGAGGGGCGGGCCGACGGCCGCCTGACACCGCTGCTCGGGCGGTTCACCGGCGCCGTTCCCTACCTGCGAACCATCGCCTCCGCCAACGGCATCGCCGACCCCTTCGACCCTCACGTGGTCGAGGCCTACTGGCTGGGCAACGACCTCCTGGCCGGCGTCGAGGCGGCCGACCTCTACCGGTCGCTCGAGGAGCGCTTCGGGCGCGCGCTGCCTGCCACGGTGCGAGCGCAGGTGCTGAGGAAGCCGCCAGCCGGCGCGAAGCCCTACCACCTGTTTCATGTCGTCGATGTGTACCGCCACCTTGAGAGCGCAGAGGTGGGAATGGCGGCGATGGAGAGCTGCCGGGTCAGCTGGGGGCAGGTCACGGTGGTCGACGGCCCCACCCTGCTGGTGAGGCGGCGGCCCCTCGTTCTCCGGGAGGGGAAGCTGGCGTTGGGAGAGCCGCGGCTCGAGCGGGTGCAGCGAAGCCTCCTCGACCGGGGCTTCGTCGACGACGTCGCCGTCGGCGACGAGGTGTCGGTCCACTGGGGATGGGCCTGCGAGATCCTCGACGAGGCCACCCGCCGCAACCTCGAGCGCTGGACCACGTACCACCTGGGGATCGCCAACCAGACGATCTGACGGCGTTCCGGCGCGCTGAGAGCGCGAAGGAGGGCGCGTTTCCTCACCCAATGCGCCCGGTAAGGGGGCGTCAGAAGTTGGTGACGGCCGCCTCGACGGGGGTGGCGGCGGCCGGTGGGTTCGCCGGGCGGGGCTTGGGGGGGCCGGCGTTCACGATGGCCACGATGGTGCCGGCGCTGACCCGTCCGAACAGGTCGGCTTCGTCGGCCTCGGTCATCCGGATGCACCCGTGGGAGGCGCTGTAGCCGATGGAGGCCCGGTCGGAGGTGGCGTGGATGAGGATCCCGGGAGCGTTGAGGGCGAGGGCCTTGGTGCCGAGGGGGTTGTTGGGCCCGGGCGGGATCGTGGCCGGCATGTTGGCCGACCAGGCGCTGCGCGGGTTGACCCAGGTGGGGTTGTTGAGCTTGGAGTTGATCCGCCAGATGCCGGTCGGCGTCGGGAAGCCCGCCGCGCCGGTGGCGACCGGCCACGACTTCACGATCCGCCCGTTCTCGTACAGATGGAGCCTGTTCTCGCCGGTGCGCACGAGGATGACCTTCTGGACCGCTTCCTGCCCGACCCGCGGCATCACCGTCTCGGTGACCAGGTCGACGCTGGAGCGCCCGTTCTTGGCCGCGTCGACCACCGCCGCCCGGGAGCGCTCGAGGTCGAGCCGGCGGCCGTCCTTGGGCGGCACGATCGTCACCCACCCGCTGGAGGTGCTCACTTTGGCGTCCTGCGGTGCCAGGTCGACGGCCTTGGCCGCTCGGTCGAGGAGCGACGAGACCTCGCCGTCACCCCACTGAGGGGCGAGCTGGACCCGCGGCGTGCCGCCGCCGAACAGACGCCGCCACACCCGCTGGAGCAGGTTGCCCTCGTTGGAGCGCTCCATCGCGGTGCGGACGGCGGAGGCCACGTCGACCCGAAGGCCCAGGTCCCAGGCCGTGGTCTGGGCGTCGAACGACTCGGCCTGCACGCGGATCGGGCGTCGCAGCGGGTCCTCGATGGACGAGCGGACCCTGTCGAGAGCGGCGTTGTAGCGCAGCCCGCCGACGTCCACTCCGCCGACGGTGGTGCCCTCGAGCATCTTCTTCGAGGACGCCTCGTCGTAGCTCAACGCCCAGAGCGCGCTGCCCGTGGCCATGAGGGCGACCGTGATCAGCGAGATGACGATGACGGGATGGCGCCGCGCCACACCGACGACTTTCACCGAGTTCCCCCCTGGGCTCGCGACGAACCCACCGGAAATGCCGTTGCCACCGGGGAAGGATACTGCACGCCTCCGCCCCGGTCATTCGGTTCCTCCGGGCGACAGACGCCTGCGGAGCGGGTCGGGGAGGAGCCGCAGGAGAAGCGCCAGGTCCTCGGCGCCCAGGGCCCGGGCGACGACGAGGAACGTGCCGGCACCGAAGCCGCCCGCCACCACGACCTCGGCCAGGGCCCGTTCTGCGCCCGCGCCCATCACCGCCCGCACCGCCGCCTGGACGATCAGCATGGCGACGACGGCGGCAGCGGTGGCGATGACCGCCTTGGCCAGCTCCCGCACCGTGTGGCTGGCCTCG
>DASZJY010000157.1:0-6538 GCA_035947635.1 Acidimicrobiales bacterium
GGAGGCCAACGCCATGGCCGGCACGGAGCTGGCCAAGCTCTCGCGGCCGTTGCCGCAACTGCCCAAGTGGCGGATCGTCCCTCCCGCGCCGGCCAGCGAGCTGCTCGCCGAGTACAAGGGCGCCCAGCAGGCGGTCGGCGTGCCCTGGCACTACCTCGCCGCCATCCACCTCGTCGAGACGCGGATGGGGCGCATCCGCGGCGACAGCACGGCCGGCGCCAGGGGCCCCATGCAGTTCCTCCCCTCGACGTGGGCGATCTACGGCCGGGGTGGGGACATCACGTCGAACCACGATTCGATCCTGGCCGCCGCCCGCCTGCTCAAGGCCCGAGGGGCGCCGGCCAACATGGCCGCCGCCCTGTACGCCTACAACCCCAGCCAGCGCTATGTCCGAGCGGTCACCGCCTACGCCGGGGTCATGGCCGAGGAGGAGCGCACCTACCTCGCCTACCACGCCTGGCAGGTGTACTACGGGGACATCCTCCTGCCCGAGGGCTGGGTGGGCTGACAGCCGCCGGCCGACGGCTCAGATGAGCCGGCGCTCGGTGGCCCAACGGGTGAGCTCGTGGCGGTTGGACAGCTGCAGCTTGTGCAGCACCGAGGACACGTGGCTCTCCACCGTTCGGGCGCCGATCGTCAGCTCACGGGCCACCGCCTTGTACGGGTAGCCGCGAGCGATGAGACGCAGGACCTCCTGCTCCCGGGCGGTGAGCTGGTCGAGGTCGGGGTCCCCACTGGAGCCGGCGGCGCCGGCGAAGGCGTCGAGCACGAAGCCGGCCAGGCGCGGGGAGAACACCGCGTCGCCGCCGGCGACACGGCGGACGGCGTCGGCCAGCTCGGGGCCGGAGATCGTCTTGGTGACGTAGCCCCGCGCCCCGGCCCGGATCACGCCGATCACGTCCTCGGCGGCGTCGGAGACGGAGATGGCGAGGAACCGCACCTCCGGGGCGACGGGGGCCACCCGCTCGATCACCGCCCGCCCGCCACCGTCGGGGAGGTGGACGTCGAGGAGGACGACGTCGGGGCGGCGCTCTACGATCATCTCGGCCGCCGGCCCCACCTCCGACGCCTCGCCCACCACCTCGGCGGCGTCGCCGAGCTCGGCCCGCACGCCGGAGCGGAACAGGTGGTGGTCGTCGACGAGGAACACCCGGGGGCGGGGGCCGTCGGTCATCCCGCCTCCCGGGTGACCCGCAGCTCCACCTCGGTGCCTTCACCGGGCGCGCTGCGCACGACGGCACTGCCGCCGTGGCGAGCCATGCGCCCCGAGATCGACTCCCGCACGCCGTGCCGGTCGGGGCCCACCGAGGCCAGGTCGAACCCCGACCCCCAGTCGCGCACGAACACCGTCACCTCAACGTCGCGAACCTCCACGTACACCGACACCGTCGAGGCGCCCGACCACGTGGCCGCGTTCACCATCGCCTCTCGGGCGGCGGCGGCGGCGGCCCCGAGCCGCTCGTCGAGGCCACAGTCCCCCACCGTCACCACGTCGACCCTGACGCCGTGCAGCTCCTCGACCTCCGCCGCCGCCCGGGCGATCGCCCTGGCGAGGGTGTCGCCGTCGGAGGAGCTGTCGCCGCCCTCGGCGTAGAGCCAGCCCCGGAGCTCCCGCTCCTGTCGGCGTGCCATGGTGACCACCGCCCGGGGATCGTCGGCGCTGCGCTGGATGAGCGCAAGCGTCTGGAGGACCGAGTCGTGCAGGTGGGCCGCCATCTCGGCCCGCGCCTCCGAGCGGATGCGTTGCCGGCGCTCGCGGGTGAGCTCGCGTCCGAGACGCAGCCACCACGGGCCCGTGATCAGAGCCAGCCCGGCGACGATCACTCCGGTGGCCAGGAGCCCCTCGCGGACGGCCGAGAAGGCGTCGCTGACGGCGAGGAACACCCCCACGCCGGTGGCCACGAGCAGGACCCCGGCAACGACCCGGGCCAGGGCCGCCCGCCGTGAGCGCAGGTCGGCCACCGGAGCCCCGGGACGAGGCAGCCGGCCGACGACCTGGAGGAGCGACGGGCGTTCCTCGTCTCCCGCCTGTCTCCAGATGACCGCCAGCCCGAGGCCCGCCAGCAGGGCGGGCCATACGACGGTGTCGCTGAACCACAACCCCGTCTCCCGGACCAACAGGACGAGCCCGAGCACGATGGCGCCGACGGCCACGACCTCGGTCGCGTCGAAGCGGCGACGGCCGACGGCCCGGCTGGCCAGTGACTCGCCGTCGTCGTCGTTCGGGAGGAGCACCCAGGCGGTGAGGTAGGCGCACAGCCCGGTGCCGCCGGCCAGGGTGAGGACGACGACGGCCACCCGGAGGACCAACGGGTCGAGCCCGAGCGAGCGGGCCAGGCCGCCGCAGACGCCGGCGACGACGCGGTCGTCCCGGCTCCGGGAGAGCCGCCGGGGCTGCCGGCCCGCGCCGGGCCCGCCGGGGACGGATGTTTCCGTCGTCATCGAGGCGATGATCGCACGGGCCGCCGTCCACGACCACGGGCGCCACCCGGACACCGGGTCCGGGTCGCTCCGGGATCGATCCGGGTCTTCCGGGATGGACCCTTTGAGAGGGCGGGCGCACGATGGCACCATGACAACGGCGAACGACACCATCCCCCCGTCCCCACCGCCTCCTCCCGAGGCCCCCCGAGCCCGCCTCACCCGCTCGAGCGACGACAAGGTGCTCTCGGGGCTCTGCGGCGGCCTGGGCCGCCACTTCGGCGTCGACCCTGTCGTCTTCCGCATCGCCTTCGTCGTCATCTCGCTGGCCGGAGGCACGGGCGTCCTGCTCTACCTGGTGGGGTGGGCCCTCGTCCCGAGCGACCGCACCGGCGCGTCGGCCATCGAAGGGACCGGGCGAGGGCGCACCGAGCAGGTCCTGGCCGCGGTGCTCGCCGGCGTCGGCATCGTCGTGCTCCTGGAGGAGGTGTTCGACGGGCGGATCGGTGGCGTCACCTTCGGCATGGTCCTCTTCGCCCTGGGCCTGTACCTGCTCTGGAACCGCCGACCGCCGGGCGCTCCTCCGGGCGGCGACGGGCCCGCGGGCAGCGAAAGCACGACGACGGTGACCCCCCCGCCGACGAGCTCGCCCCCGGCTTCGGTTGCCGCTCCTCCGCCGGCACCAGAGCCTTCCGCCGCCCGCGACCATTCCGCCCTGGTGCCGGTCACCCTGAGCCTCCTCGCCGTGCTGGCGGGGGGGCTCACCTTTCTCGACGCCGCCGGGGTCGCCGACGTGTCGTGGCTCGTCGGTCTGTCCCTGGCCCTCCTCCTCGTAGGTGGAGCGCTCCTCGTCGGCGCCCGCTGGGGGCGAGGCCGCCTCCTCATCCCCGTCGGAGTGGTGCTGAGCATGGCGCTGGCGGCGGTGGCGTTCATCGACGTCCCCCTACGGGGCGGCGTCGGCGAACGCACCTACCTCCCGGTCACCGTGGCCGAGATCGACACGCCCTACCGGCTGGCGGCGGGCGAGCTCACCCTCGACCTGAGCGGGATCGACCTCACGGGGACGTCGTCACGGGTGGTCGCCAGCGTCGGCGCCGGCCGGCTGGAGGTCGTCCTGCCCGCGGACGCGGCGGTCGAGGTCGATGGCGAGGTCGGCGCCGGCGAGCTACGCGTGCTCGACCGCCGCGACGAGGGACTCGGCGTCGATCGCCGGGTCGTGGAAGGCGGGCGCGAAGGCGGAGGCCGCCTCGTCCTCCGCGCACGAGTGGGGATGGGCGAGCTGGAGGTCCGCCGTGCCCCGGCATGACCTCGACGCCCTGTCGCTCATGGCCGGCGTGGCCTTCGTCGGGGTCGCGGTGGTGGCGCTCCTCCATGCCGGGCCCGGCCTCCCCCTGCGCTGGGTCGCCCCGTCCCTCCTCATCCTCGTGGGCATCGTCGGACTGGTCGCCACCCGGGCCCGCCGCCGCACCTGACTCAGCGCGTCCTCAGCACCGCAGCCAAAGCACGAAAGGCGCGGCCCCGGTGAGAGACGGCCGCCTTCTCGGCGGCCGTCATCTCCGCGAACGTCCGGCCGTCCCCGCCGTCGGGCACGAACACGGGGTCGTACCCGAACCCCGCCGTGCCCCGCGGACGGAGGGCGATGTGGCCGTCGACCGTCCCCTCGGCCACAACCTCGGTGCCGTCGGGGAAACCGGCGAGGGCGACGGTGCGGAAGCGGGCCCGGCGGTCGTCGACGCCTTCGAGCTCGGCCAGCAGCTTGGCCACGTTGTCGGCGTAGGTTGCGCCCTCTCCGGCGTAGCGCGCCGACCACACGCCTGGCCGCCCGCCGAGGGCGTGAACCTCGAGCCCAGTGTCGTCGGCCACCGCCGCCTCACCGGTTTCTGCCGCGAGGGCCCGTGCCTTGAGGCGGGCGTTGCCCTCCAGGGTGTCCGCCGTCTCCTCCACGTCGGGAACGTCCGCCGGACGCGGCACCACCTCGAAGCCCTCCAGCAGGGCGGCGATCTCGACCGCCTTGTCACGGTTGGCGGTGGCCAGGACCAGGCGCACTCGGCCGGCTAGGGCTGGGCGCGCCGGGGCACGGGCGGGACGGACAGCACCTCGGCCTCGGCGTCGAGGAGGGAGGCGATGCCGTGCTCGGCGAGGGCGAGGAGGTCGTCGAGCTCCGCCCGGCTGAACGGCAGGCCCTCGGCCGTGCCCTGCACCTCCACCAACCGCCCGGTCGACGTCATGACGACGTTCATGTCTACCTCGGCGCGGACGTCCTCGGAGTAGTCGAGGTCGAGCAGGGCCACCGCGTCGACGACGCCGACCGACACCGCCCCGCACGCCATCGTCATCGGGTGGACCAAGAGCTTGCCCGCCTGCACGAGCCGGGTGAAGGCGTCGTGAGCGGCGACGTAGCCGCCACAGATCGACGCGGTGCGCGTGCCGCCGTCGGCCTGGAGCACGTCACAGTCGACGACGACCTGTCGCTCGCCCAGCATCGCCAGGTCGGTCACCGCCCGGAGCGAGCGCCCGATCAGGCGCTGAATCTCCTGGGTGCGACCGGACGGCCGGCCCCGGTTCACCTCACGGTCGGTGCGCTCGCTGGTCGCACCGGGCAGCATCGAGTACTCCGCCGTCACCCATCCCGTCCCCTTCCCGCGCATCCACGGCGGCACCCGCTCGTCGACCGAGGCGGTGCACAGCACCCGCGTGCGGCCCATCGCCACGAGCACCGAGCCGGCGGCGAACTCGGTGAAGTCGCGGGCGAACGACACCGGGCGGAGGTCGTCGGGTTGGCGGCCGTCGGCTCTCAGACCTCGTACCTCTCGTTCTCGACCGCCACCTCGACCGGCCCGCCGAAAGCAGCTTCGGCCTCCCGCCGGCTCTGATCGCCGTCGACCGTCGGCCACAGGTGGGTGAGGACGAGGCGCCCGGCCCGGGCGGCGCGGGCCGCCTCCCCGGCCTGACGGGCCGAGAGGTGCTGCATCTTCCCCTCCTCCTCGACGGGCACGGTGGCTTCGCACAGCACCGCGTCGAGGTCGGGGCCCAGCTGGGCCAGCGACCAGCACGGACCGGTGTCAGCCGAGTACCCGAGCGAGCGCCCTCCGCCGTCCACCCGCACCGCCAGGGTCTCGGGGCCGTGGTCGGTGCGGGAGAAGAACAGCTCGAGCGAGCCGATGGTGACCCGGTGACCGTCGGCCACCTCGTGCCAGGCGAACGAGGGCTCGGGATCCTGGTAGGTGCGGTCCCGCAACCCCGAGGGTGCGTACACCGGCACGCCCTGGCGCCGGACCGCATGCTGGAGCACGATCTGAAAGCCCTCGAGGTCCGACCAGTGGTCGGGGTGCTCATGGCTGAGCACGACGGCGTCGATGGCCTCGAACGTCACGTGGCGCTGCAGGTTGGCCAGCGTGCCCGAGCCGGCGTCGAGCCACACCAGCGTGGTGCCGTCACCGACGAGGTAGCCGCTGCAGGCCGAACCCGGACCCGGGTAGCTGCCCGAGCACCCCAGCACGGTGACGCTCAGGCCCATTCCCACGGCTCCACCGAGTCCAGCTCGGGGCCCAGCAGGCGGCTGCCGAGCTCCTTGAACCAGCGCACGTCCCCCGACGAGATGAACAGGTGGCGACCCTTCGCCGCCCCCGCGCCCGAGCGTCGACCCAGGCCCGTCTCGTGGAGAATCGAGCGCACCTCGAAGGCCGTCTCGTCAGCCGACGAGACGAGCACGACGCCCCGCCCCATGACGTCGCCGATGGTCCGGGCGAGGAAGGGATAGTGGGTGCAGCCGAGGAGCAGGGTGTCGACGGCGGCCGCCCTGAGGGGGGCGAGCAGGCGCTCGGCCAGCACGTAGGCGCCGTCAGTGCGGGTCTCCCCTCGTTCCACCAGCTCGACGAACCCCGGGCAGGACGCGCACGTCAGCGTCACGGGGGCCCGGGTGGCCCGCACCGCCCGCTGGTACGCACCCGAGGCGATGGTGCCGACGGTGCCGATGACGCCCACCCGCCCGCTGCGCGTCGCCTGGACGAGGGCCCGCACACCCGGCTCGATCACCCCGACCACGGGCACCGGGAGAGCGTCGACGAGATCGTCCAGGGCCGCGGCCGCGGCGGTGTTGCACGCCACCACGACGACC